>CAILUR010000048.1 GCA_903837445.1 uncultured bacterium
CCCAACCAGTATTTGGAAAGATTACTGTAGCTAAAATTGGACAGTTTGTTTTAAAAAATGCCTTGAAGTGGAAAGTCAGCGTGCAATTGCATAAGGTCATAAACGCAAAAAAACTGATAAACTAAGCCTTTTATAAAAAAAGATAACAACGCTATTCCTCCTTGAAGGTCTTCCTCCTATAAAAACATTGATTTTTAAATGTTTTTTTTGATATAATACTTTATGTAATAAAATAAGGTTAATGGAGGTTTTATTGTTATGGTGCGTATAAAACTTTTTTTGCTTTTTATCATAGGAGCTACTCTTGGATTGGTGCTTGCGCTTTGGACTTATAATACTATATTTGTGAAGACCTTCGAGATCTTGCGTTATAATATAAACACGGAGTGGTCAGGCGTGGAACTATCTATGAACAGGATAGTGGACCAAGCCATAAATATGGAGAAAATGCTCATAGCGGACAAGGTAAAACATGATAGCGCTTATTTCAGTACTTTTATAGAAATCCGCGGTAAATTTCTTGGAGCGGATACATACGATCAAAGAGTGGAACTGTTAGATGAACTTGAGATAAAGACCAATGAAATGCTGGCTTTTTATAATCCCAGATATGATTTGAGAGCCAAAAAATTCTCATATATTGAGTGGGGAATGACGACGCAACAGCGGATCTTAAAATATAAAGACGAAGTTAAAAAATATAATGAAACTGTTATTGATTATAACCGCAAGCTGAAAGCATTTCCTTTCAGCCTGGTAGCTGACAATATGAAGCTCACTGCCATGCCGGTTGCAAAAGAAAGCGTGATTGACGCGGTGCAGGTGGCTGCCGAGGACTAGAAATATTTCTTGGAGGACAGTCCGGACTCCGTGAAGCATGACACCCGATAGAATATCGGGGGAGCGCGGTAATACGCGCTGACGGAAAGTGCCACAGAAAACAAACCGCCCTCGCAAGAGGGTAAGGGTGAAAAGGCGAGGTAAGAGCTCACCGCATGTGGAGAAATCCGCGTGGCATGGAAAACCCTGTCAGGAGCAAGGCCAAATAGAGAGCAAAGTTTTTCCCAAAAGGAAAAGCGGGGGTGCTTCACTCCTCAAAGCTCGGGTAGGCCGCTTAGACTGATAACCACCATCCTGAGAGCAATCAAAGGATACAGAATCCGGCTTACACCGCGTCAGTCCGTTTTAAAAATAAGTTCCAAGTTTTAGGTTTTGTGTCCAAAAAAAATTGGCACATGTGCTATAGAACGGGGACAAAAAATTTCGAGGTTTCCATGTACAACCTAACAGATTATCACATACATTCAAACTATTCCTGGGATGCAGGGCAGACCATAAATCAAATAGCTAGAAAAGCCAAAGAAACCGGTATAAAACAGGCGTGTCTAACCGAACATGTGGACTTTCACCGTAATCATCCGCAGAGCTTTATGTATCTTGACACTCTTTACGAAGAGTGGACTAAAACTTTTGAAAACGGAAAAAAAATATTTCCAAATTTGCGCAAAGGGATAGAAGTGGGAGAACCATATCTGCATACTGGGCTGTATGAAAAATTTATTAAGGGCAGAAAATTTGATTTTATAATGGCATCTGTGCATTGGATAGATGGTTACTCACCTGTCTCAGACAATTATTTCACAAAATATGCTCCCTTAAAAGATGCGTATAAACTTTATTTTGATGAGGTCTTCAAACTTGTCACTTATGGAAATTTTGACGCCTGTGCGCACTTGACCCTGGTACACAGAAACGGGAAAAAGTTTTTTCCAGAGTTCAACTATGCTATGTTTAAACCGGAGTTAGATGATATTTTAAAATTAATGATAAGTAAAAAAATAGGTATGGAAATAAATACTTCCGGGCTGCGGTTTGCGGCAGCAGATTTTGTGCCGGATAGAGAAATAATACAAGCCTATTTAAATTTTGGAGGAGACCGACTCGTGGTAGGTTCAGACTGCCATGTAATAAAAGATACTTTTTTTGGGCTTGAAAAAGCATATAAAATGTTTAATGAAATGGGAATAAAAGAAATAACCGTATATGAAGACAGGCAACCGAGAAAAGTGGCAATAAAATAAACGGCGTAAAAATCATATAAGAAAAATGGAGACCGTTTGAAGATAATTAAAAAAAATATAAATACGACCGCTCCTTTTGTCACTAAAGACAAGTCCATTATTCGGTCTATTCTCGACAAATCAAATTCGCCTGTAAAAAACGAGTCCTTGGCAGAAGCCACACTTAAACCCGGTGGACATACTTTGGAACATAGGCATAATAGCACCGAAGAAATTTATTATTTTATTCAGGGTACAGGTTTAATGTTTTTGAAGGGGAGCAAGATAAAGGTTAAAGCAGGAGATGCGGTATTGATTCCACCAGGAACAAACCATGCGCTTATAAATAATGGAAAAACCACAATGAAATTGCTCTGCGCCTGCGCGCCAGCATATTCACACAAAGATACGATTACCACGGAAAGCCCTTATAAATTGGTAGTTTTTGACTTTGATGGGACTCTTGCTGATACTGTGGGCGGGATCCTTGCTACCGCAAATATCATGGCAAAGGGGTTTAAAACAAAAGGATATACTAAAGAAAAAATTGCGCTCACTATCGGCACTGGCTTGGATAGTTTTTTGCAGGGTTTGTTTCCAAAACAGTATGCACGACTTGGCGCGAGAACAATGATAAACATATACAGAAAAATATATGATAAAAAGTTCAAAGTGGCTTTAAAGGTATATCCAAAAGTCGCCCAGACCTTGAAATTTTTAAAAAGCAAAAATATAAAAATGATAATAGTTTCAAATAAATTAAAAAGGTATGTCGTGGATATAATTAAAAGATTGAAACTGGACACATACTTTGATGAGATTATGGGAAGTGCTGAACAAAAAAAAATGAAACCGCATCCGTGGGCGCTGGACTACTTTATGAAAAAATATAAAGTAAAAAGAAGCGAGACTTTAATGGTCGGGGACAGTCAATATGATGTGGAGACGGGGAAACGCGCAAAAGTGAAAACGATATTTTTGCGACATGGTTACGCGGATATGAAGATAGTTAAAAATTTAAACCCAGATTTTTATTTTGATAAAATTGATGAGTTAAAGGAGATAGTTTAAATGGATATCATAATCAATTCTGTGTTGCCGGTCTTTGCCGTTATAGGCTTAGGATATTTTTTGAGAAAAAAAGGAATAGTAGATGACAAAATAGAAACCTTTCTCAACAGATTTGCTTATTATTTTATTCTGCCATGTATGATTTTCTCCAGTATTTACGGGCTTCCTTTTGAAAAACTTTTCAAACCACAGATAATTCTCTCCCTATATATAGCCGCAGGAATTGGGTTTGTTCTGGCTATTGCGGCGGCGCAGTTGTTTGATAAAAATAAACGCGCGGCTATAGTTACCACTGCTTATCGCTCGAACACTGCGTACATAGGGATTCCTCTCATTCTCAACGCCTATGGCAAAGAGGGGGTGGCGAAGCTCAGCGTCCTCATAGGTTTTACAGCACCAGTGCTTATTATTTTATCGATTATATACCTGAACGCAATGTATAAAAATTCTGAAAAAAAAGAAAATTTTTTAGAGCTGATAGTAAAAGACCCGTTGGTAATTTCCTGCGTGGTGACATTGATATTTGCCTATTATAATATTCCTTTGCCAAAATTTGCGACCAATACCATAGATTTACTTGGCGCTATGGGAGCCCCTTTGATGTTGCTGGCTGTCGGTGCTGGGCTGAGACTCACGCAGATAAAAAAAGAAGCTGCTGCCATCAACAAGTCCATCATGAAAAAAGTCGAAGCATTCGTGTTCAAAGAGATCACAGGGGCCATTGAAAAACAAATTGGAAAACAGGTGATTGTTGCGTTTTCAGAAAGTCTTGCAGAAGGTGCGACGGAAGCGGCAACCATCACCGCGATC
>CAILUR010000049.1 GCA_903837445.1 uncultured bacterium
GAAAAGTGACCTATATATTTTCAATCCTGCTCGTGCTAAACGGTCTTTATGCAATGTATCTGATAGGCGCGGGAAAAGCTAAAATGGGACTGGACTTCACTGGTGGACTTTCTATGCAGGTGCAATTTTCAAAAGATATAAACACCGAACAGATAAGGACCATTATTAGCAAGAACGGGTTTGACCAAGCAGTCATTCAAAAAATGGGGACAGACGCAGATAAAATATATTTGCTGCGCCTCGGTAACAGGGAACTCAAAGGCAAAGTGAATCCTTCGGCAGAGATTATTTCTATCCTCTCAAAAGCCACAGGCGACACCGCGATAAATGAACTGGAAACTAACGAAGTGGGTTCTTTGGTCAGCTCGCAGATAAAACAAAAAGCTCTTATGGCGGTCATTTGGGCGCTGGTGGGGATTCTTGTATATATATGGATAAGGTTCAAGTTTAAATTTGCGGTAGCGGCCACCATAGCTACGCTTCACGATGTTCTGGCAGTCCTTGGGATAATGGTCCTTTTGGGAAAAGAAATTGACCTCCTTGTAATAACTGCCCTGCTGACGGTGGCGGGTTACTCCCTCACAGATACTGTTGTGGTCTTTGACAGGATAAGGGAGAATATGAGACAGATTCTTAAAAAAACTTTTACAGAAGTGGTGAACTTCAGTATAAATGAAGTACTGAGCAGAACCATAGTCACCTCTTTTACCACTCTGCTCGTAGCGGTTTCACTTTTAGTTTTTGGCGGAAATGTACTACATACTTTTTCTCTGGCAGTGACCATAGGTATAATAATTGGCACATATTCTTCTGACTTTTTGGCAGCTCCTATTATCACTGACTGGGAGAACTTCGAAGCAAAGAACAAAAATAAAAACTAATCTAAATTATTTATTATGATAAAAACCGCCCTGTTGGCATGCACTCTCTTACTGCCCTGGGCGGTTTTCTTTTTTAAAAACAATAAACTTAAATTTGCCGCCCTGTCTTTATTGGATCTGGGTGTTTTCTTTTTGTTGTTAAACTCTGGAATAAAATTAAACTATTGTGTGTTTTTCTTAGGCGTGGCTGTTTTGTTGAATGTGGCACTTTTATTTATAACGCCAGAAACGCCTGAAGCACAAACTCCTTTTAACCTCGCTATGTTTATTATTGCGTTACTGGTAGCGGGTAGTGTGGGGGGGGTTATTTATAAGACCGGAGGCCTGACGGATAAACTCACAGTGGTGCCAGTGTGGGAACTGGGACTGGCTCTTGTGTGTGCGGCGCTTATATTCTGGGCAGGATTTTATGCTGTCCGAGGGGGAGCAGACGAATGATTGCTGTCTTTTTGGCTGTCGCTATTTTTTCTTCTTTGCTCGCTGTCTATTTCGCTGGCATTGTGAAAAATAAAACTGCCGTGCTGATTTGCACCGCCCTTTCTGTAAAAATAGTGTTTATAGTATTCTTATTGTTAGGGACTTCTGCGGGACTGACTGTCTTGGTAGCGTGCCTGATAGGTGCTTTGGCGCTTTTTATCCCTGCGATAGCGCGGCTTAAACTGGAACCAAAAACAGGCGTAAAAGAAATTATTGTAGTCTTTGTATTTATTATCGTGGCGGCTTTATTTTCAGGCGGGTGTGCCGTGGCAGGACCCCCTTCACCAAATCTTGAAATAAACCTTAAGTTTAAACCTGCGAAGATTTTGGCATTGAACAGGGAAGAAATTTTTATATGTGCTGAAACGGAAAAATATGTATATAAGTATTCTTTGAAAGAAAAAAAAATTACAGCGGTGATTGAGTGTGGCAATATCCCTTCTGATTTGCTTTTAGATGGCAAACGGCTTTATATAAGTTCTATGGCTGGGGGCAGTATAACGGCTTACAATATAGACACTAAAAAAACCTGGCCTATAAAAATCGGAGGGCAGGGGCAGTCCGCGCTTGCGCTCAGTAAAGATTGCGGGAAACTTTACGCAACAAATATGAAAAGCTCATCTGTGTCAGTCCTTGACCTGACCAGTTTGAAAGTCACAAATAAAATCACCACCGGGAGATGGCCTTCTGACATTACAGTGTCTCCGGATGGAAAATATCTTTATGTCATATGCCAGTATACTAATACTTTTGAAGTCGTTGATCTGGACTCAGAGCAACCAGTGCTTACTAAAATCAATACAGGCGTGTCCCCTGTAAGTATGGCCCTGATAGGCAAAAATAAAGTAGCAGTGGTAAATGAATGGGAATATGCCGCAAATCATAAAAGTGCGGTGGTAATAATAGACACTAAAGACGGCTACAATGTGGAAAAAAGCTTGCTCGTGGACGGGGGCGTGTATTGTGGGCTTACTTCTAAAAGCAGGGAATACCTTATGCTGAGTGTACCTTCTAAAGACAAAGTTATTTTTGTGAACCTCAGAACAGGAAAGAAAAAATATGAATTGTATTTTAAAGATTATTATCCGAAATATATGACACTCTCGCCTGGAGGCGGAATGTTATTTGTGGCGTGTCCGCAGGCAAAGAAAATAATGCTTATAAATATTGCGGGGGCTTTTTAATGGGGAGTTTTGATATGGAAAAAATGCTGGTCTTTGGACCTGCTTTTTTATGCGGGGCAGCGGGTTTGTCAACGCTGGTCTTTGGAATAAAAAATAAAGTTGCCAGTATTTTACAAATGGTATTTTTAACTGTGGCCTTTATGCTTTACTGCTGGCTTTATATTTATACTGGAAAACAGGGAGTGGCTTCGGCAGGAGTCCTGCTCCTGCCACAATATATGCCAGTTATAATATTATTTTTTGTATTTGTTTTGATTTCTGAAAAGGAAAAAAATAATACATTTGAAACGGTAAAAATGTTTATCTTAGCAGTGGGGATAGTGGCAGTATTAGTGCCAAATCTCATTACTTTGGTTTTGGCTTTTATTGCAGCAACTGCGCTGACTAAGGCATTGTCAAAACAAAATGGGCTAAAAATGAAAGATATTATTTACTGTGCCGTGGGAGCAATTATGGCAATGGTCTTTACCTTGCTCCCCGAAGGCAGACCTGCGCACTTTGTTTTTGCGCTTATGGCGGGGGCGCTCATAGCGGCGGCTTCTTTTACTGGAGTTATTTTAGAGGCTACCCACGAGACGGAAAATGAAACCTTGTATGATGTGGGCGCGATAGTACAACTTTTTATCTTGGCAAAAATTTTAACAGGCGCAAGCGGGCAGAGTACGGTTTACGCGGTGCTGATAGGTCTGACCATAATAATTTTTGCGGGAACGGCAAAGGCGGTCAGTGAAGATAAACCAGGAGCATTTTTTAAAAACGATATGGCCCTGCTTTGCGCTGGTGCCACGGCTCTTGCGGCAGTGCGGCACGAGTTTGTTATTTTGATTCCAGTGTTTATTTTAATGGTGATATATTTTTATTGCGTGAATGTTTTTATGAAGACCTGTGGAAATAATACTGTCAGACATATGAGATACAGCTCGGCTGAGATACAACATAGGACACTTATTACGGTAGGCCTGACGGCTGGCATTGCCGCTGATATTTATGTCATTATACTCTTATTTATGGCTTTGGGCACAACGCCTTTTGGACTGCTTATGGTGCTGTTATATACCGGAGTTTTGGCTATGAGTGTTTTAAATAAAATATTAATGTTACTTTCTATGCTGGTGAGAGTGATAACTGGAAAAAAAGAAAAAAGTATTTTTGTATCGGATAAGGGATTTGTAATTCTGTTGGGGACTGTGATAGTGTTGGCACTGCGAGGAGTTTTACCATGAAAATATACGGGAGAGTGTTGAGCATAGCGGCGTTTATTTTATTTACAATGATAATTCTAATGCTGAAAGATATTTTTATAATGCTCATTGCCGCGGCTGTTTTGCTTTTGGCTCTAATAACGCTCAAAGCATCGCTTTAAAACCTGTTTCAAAATGAAACACCAGGGTTTCGTTATGCTACTTATCCACATTGCCTGTCCAATTATTCCCCAATAAAATAAGCACTTTATTTTGGCATGTGGATTGCTTATGTATAAGTAGGAAGCGGCTTAAAGCCAGATTTGAGTATGAAAAAATACGCGCTTCATAATATATAGAGAAGCGGATAAGGAGAACTAAAATGGGAAAAGTTATCGGAATTGATTTAGGCACTACGAACTCTTGTGTGGCTGTTATGGAGGGTGGAGAACCAAAGGTTATCGTAAATGCTGAGGGGAATAGAACGACTCCGTCGGTGGTAGGTTTCAATAAGAACGGAGAAAGGGTTGTGGGGCAAGCCGCTAAAAGGCAGGCCATAGCAAATCCTGAGAATACTGTATTCTCCATAAAAAGATTTATGGGGCGCAAGCAGGCGGAAGTCGGCGAAGAATTAAAAAAAGTTCCTTATGCAGTAGTGGGCGCACCGAACGGAGATGCCAGTGTGGACCTTCACGGAAAAAAATATAGTCCACCAGAAATATCGGCTATCGTGTTAATGAAATTAAAATCAGATGCAGAGGCATATCTGGGAGAGCCAGTGACTCAGGCAGTTATCACAGTGCCTGCGTATTTTAATGACTCACAAAGACAGGCAACAAAAGATGCA
>CAILUR010000050.1 GCA_903837445.1 uncultured bacterium
CTGCTTCTTTTTCTTCAAGTGCCGCTTCAACCTGCTCTTCCGCTTTCGAACGCGAACGAGCTATTTTTTTTCTTGCCACAGTTTTATATTTTTTCAAAGCATTAAGTCCTGTACCAGCAGAAATAAGATGCCCGATAATAACATTTTCTTTCAGGCCCTTAAGATAATCCACTTTCGCGTTAACCGCTGCATCAATAAGTATTCTAGTTGTTTCTTGGAATGATGCTGCCGATATCCAGCTTTCTGTCGACAATGCCGCCTTTGTAATACCAAGAAGCTGTGGTCTTGCTCTTGGTGGAACTTTTCCTTCTTTTTCAAGACTCTCTTTTTCTTTTTTAAATACGAGCCTGTCAACCTGTTCGTCCATTAAGAAACTGGAATCACCTGGATCTTCAATACGCAATTTGCGCAACATTTGTTTCACTATTACTTCAATATGCTTATCATGAATTCCTACGCCCTGCAAACGATATACTTCCTGCACTTTATTTAGCAGATATTCCTGAACTGCGCCTTCACCTTTAGCAACAAGAAGATCGTGTGGATTTATATCGCCTCCACTAAGTTCGTCTCCCGCTTCAACCATCTGATTAACAACAAGTTCATTATACTTTCCCGAAGGAATACTATATTCTTTTTCAGTACCATCATCATTGGTAACCGTTATCTTTTGAATGCCGGTCTTTGTTTCTTCAATCGAAGTTACCTTTCCTGATATTTCACTTATGACCGCAGATAATTTTGGTTTGCGTGCTTCAAATAACTCCGCAACACGAGGAAGACCTCCGGTAATATCTCTTGTCTTTGCAAACTCAGAATGGAACTTAGTAATTGTATCTCCGAGCATTACTTCAGCTCCATCTTTAAACTCCACTATGGCGCCTTCAGGTATTTTATACGATACCAAGACTTCTCCTTTTTCTACTATCTCTACTCTGCGTTGTACTTTTTGTTTCTTTCCTTTTTCAATTTCCATATTAAGTCTCGATTTCTTTTCTTCAAACCCTTCCAGTCTTATCGTACCTTTTTTCTCTGCGACTATTATAGTATTATACGGATCCGCAATACCAATCTGCGCTCCAAACTTTCTTGATGCTTTATCAACTTCTTTTATCCTGACACTTATTCTTATTTTTCCTTCTTTGACTTCATTCTCAAAATCCAGTTCAAGCTTATCAGCATCTTTATTTTTATGTTTCTTTTTGTAATCTGCGAATGCATCCTGTTTAACTTCATTTTTCAATTTTTCCATCATCGCATTGAGATCAATTTTATTCTTTTCCCCTTCTCTTCCGACTCTTAAACTTACTTCAAGGATACGAATAAAATCGTGTTCCTTATAATCATTTATGGTTCTTTCAACTTTATTGAAAACTATTTTATCGCCTTCACTAACCCAAAGTTCCATACCTCTTTGAAGTTCGTACCCTTCATCATCCCTTTCCATACCATTAGCATCAAGAATTCTTATCTTGCCGTAGTTGCCAATTATAATTTTTACTTTTTCTTTTTTGTCATTCATTTTCTCAACAAAATTTATATTTTCAAACTTGATTTCCCCTTCATGGAATATCCTAAATTCAGGGTCCATCGCAATACGGCTGGCAGTACCACCGACATGGAAAGTACGAAGAGTAAGCTGCGTACCTGGTTCTCCTATTGATTGTGCCGCCACTATTCCTACTGCCTCGCCAATATCCACTATCTTTCCTGTGGTAAGATCAGCACCATAACATTTTGCGCAGGCACCGCTCTTTGATTCACAAGTTAAAACAGAACGCACCATTATTTCTTCTATCCCTGTTTTCTCAATTTTTTTAGCCATTTCAGGTGTAATCAATTCATTTTCTTTTACTATCACTTCATCTGTAATAATATCTACAATACTTGCCGATGCGACTCTCCATACTATTCTGTCACTGAGCAGTTCTATCACTTCGTCGCCTTCTTTAAGCGATTTCAATCTTACTCCGTTAATTGTGCCGCAGTCCTCTTCATTTATTGTCACATCTTGCGCTACATCCACAAGCCGCCTTGTCAAATAACCCGCATCAGCTGTTTTCAAAGCAGTATCAGCAAGTCCTTTACGCGCTCCGTGAGTAGATATGAAATACTCTTGCACAGTTAATCCTTCTCTGAAATTTGAAATAATAGGCGTCTCAATAATTTCTCCCACGCCTCCGGTAATCTTCTTTTGTGGTTTTGCCATCAAACCACGCATACCTGCAAGCTGTCTTATCTGCAGTTTTGAACCTCTGGCGCCTGAGTCTACCATCATATATAAAGGATTAAATCCTTCCTGATCCGCCTCAAGCGCTTTTTCCATAGACTTTGCCACTTCGTCAGTTACCGAAGTCCACTTATCAATAATTACATTATAACGCTCGGTTTCTGTTATTACTCCATC
>CAILUR010000051.1 GCA_903837445.1 uncultured bacterium
CTTTTCAAAACATTTTTATTAAGACAAAACTTTTTTAACTCATCTGTGTGAAAACATTTTGTTATTGCATTAAAAGGAATTGTTATTATTTCATATGACATGTATTTAACCTCTCACAAAATTTGAAAAACAAAAAAAATTGCCCTGCGGGATTTGCCTTCGGCATCCACGCAGGGTAAAGAACAATTCAAAAAATACAACAAAAAAAATCTAAAATGTAAAAAGGTAAAAATCCAAAAGGTTAATTAGTCCTCGCAAAACGGAAGCCTATGGCGCTGTACGTGAAGTCCGGGTAGTTGTAGCTGCGGTAGCCCACCTGAAGGCCGCCCGCGCCACCGTCGAAGTAACCGCCCCGTCCCACGCGCCCGGAACCGCTCGCAGGTCCTTTGTAGTTTGTAGATGTCCCGGGATATGTTCCATACCTATCCCAGCACCACTCATACACATTCCCAGACATATCATAGATACCAAGCGCATTGGCATTTTTTCCACCGACTTCATGTGTGACACCGCCAGAATTATAATAATCCCAACCAACAAGTTCTGTTGCCGCTTCATTTGTATAATCAGCTGTCGCCCCACTTGCATAATTATATGGTGTCCAATTTGTTCCGTCTTTATAACTTGCCGCATACTGATATTCACCTTCTGTCGGCAGTCTATATCCATTATTTGACCAAGTACAAACCGCATTATCACATGCTATTGCATTAGTTGAATCTCGTATTATTGCACTTGAGTAAGTATAGCAAGGTGTTAATGCATTCTTTTCGCTATAAGCATTACACCACACAATCACATCTCTCCAGCTCACAGTTGTGACTGGGTTATACTTTGCTGCAGTTGGTGCCGCTCCTGATACTCGCACTCCATCGTATCCTTCCATACCAGCATTGGCAAAAGTATAACCGTTACTCAAAGCCCAAACCTTGACCGTGTACCACAAATCGTAAGTTATTTGATATTTTCCCATCTTAAAAGCAGAGATTGTATGCTGAAAACTATTTCCGCTTGTATCTGTCTGAGTGTATGTACCACCCGGAACTGATACAAGATCAAAATATGAATATGTGGGTACTGCTGTGGCTACTGCTGTTGTAGTGTTATTGGCACAACCGGAAAACATTAACATAAAAAACAAATTTACCGATACTACAATCAAACTGATTTTTTTCATTACCCCTCCTCAAACTTTTAATTCCTTTATTATCTTACCCCCCCCCCCGAACTATTTTGTCAAGTTCTATTCAATAATAAAAATAATTTTAAATATGCTATTTTGAAAAATGATTTTTAGGTTTAAGAAATGGTTTTTTTATATGCTGACTATTATCAAGTAGCCTTATCGATTGGTGTTTAAGGGCTTATATTTTCTCTTCCTTACTTGTCTCCCCTGTTTTTTTCATAAGCCACGCCATATTTTTCCCCAGCGTTTTAAAAGTTTTTATGCCCTCTTCATCTTTTAAAATTTCCCCTGGGTCGCGGGCGAGGGTCATATTCCAGTAATTAGAACCTGGGATAGTCATTTGTGATATTCCAAAGAAAAAATTAATAGCCGCGTAAGTAAAATTTGAGCCTGCCCTTCTCACGCTCACCACTGCCGCGCCGGTTTTTCTTGCGAGAAAATCTTCATTTGCCCTTGCCACCATACCACAGCGTTCTATCAAGGCCTTGACTGCAGTAGTCACATTTCCAAAATATACGGGTGAGCCAATAATCATTCCGTCTGCTTCTATCATTTTTGCAATATACTTATTCATTTCATCGTCCACCACTGCGCACTTTTTATCTTTGTTTATTTTACATTTGCCGCAGTTGATACAACCGCTTAGTTTTTTACCGCCAATGTGTATGAGTTCTGTCTGTATGCCTTCTTTTTCCAATTCTTCAAAGACAAACTTTATCGCCTGCACTGTATTGCCGTTGGTGCGGGGACTGCCGTTAAATGCTATGACTTTCATAAAGGCCTCCTGATATTTTATATCCCTGTATCAGACTCATTTCACCAAAGGATCTTTGATTCCAGCTTCTTTAAAACCCTTAGCCCGTAGGACGCAAGCCGGACATTTTCCGCAAGGTGTTTTAGTACCCATATAACAGGTGTGGGTGTATTTCATTATATCCAGTACGCCGAGGGTTTTTGCCAGCAGGACTGTTTGTTTTTTATCCAGATTTATCAGTGGGGTAAATATCTTTACAGGAAACTCCATACCCAGCGATAAGCTTTTTTGCATTGCCTTAATAAATGGTCCCCTGCAGTCAGGGTAACCAGAATAGTCCACCTGTGATATCCCTATCACTATATTTCTTATTTTTTTAGTGTATGCCAAAGCCGCGGCAGCAGTGAGAAATAAAATATTTCTCCCCGGCACAAAAGAGGCAGGAAGTTTTTTATTTTGTTTGTCTTGGGAGTTTATGTTTATTTTTATATCGGTCAGGGCACTGTTCTTTATCTGGGAAAACTCTTTGAGGGAAATGACTGTTTGTTTTACTTTTGCTAAAGCGGCTATTTTTTTTGCGGACTTGAGCTCGCGCCTATGTCTTTGCCCATAATCAAAGCTTACGGCTTCCACACTGGCAAATTTTTTCTTCGCCCAAAAAAGTGCGGTGGCGGAATCCTGCCCTCCGCTTAAAAGAATAAGCGCTGTTTCTTTCATTATTTAAATATTATGTCGCTGGCTGTAAAGCCGGATTTTCCAATGCTACCCGTAGTTCAGCCATAAGCTCATCTATGAGTTCTTTTACCGTGACTATCATTTTCACGCGAAACGCATTTGACCCGCAAAATGCGAAACCATTATCCAGCAGGCCTCTTTGTGCGCTTATGAGCGCTATGGCTATGCAGTATGGCGTGTTTTCAAAATCACAAGTGTGCAGGCAATGGAAAGGACATTTTACTGGAATTCGCATTCCGCCTTCCACTTGAGTTAAAAATTTATTTCTTATCGCCCTGCCTGGCATTCCCACCGGCGACTTTATCAATATGATATCTTCTTCTTCTGCGTCTATATACATTTGTTTAAATTTATCAGAGGCATCACATTCTTTTGTGGCTACAAATCTTGTGCCCATTTGCACGCCGGCAGCGCCGAGATGCATTATTTTGGCTATGTCTTCTCCGGTATATATCCCGCCTGCCGCTATCACAGGTATCTTGCGTCCGTATTTTTCTTCAAAAGGTTTTGTCGCGGCTATGACATCAGTCACGAGTTTTTCCAGACTATAGTCCTCCATATGCTCGAGTTCTTCAGTAGAGAAACCTAAATGTCCTCCAGCTTTCGGACCTTCCACTATGATAGCATCTGGGGTGCAATTATATTTTCTGTCCCAAGTTTTCATTATTACCGAAGCGCCTCTGCCTGAAGATACTATAGGGGCGAGCTTTACATCGGATTTTTTTTCTATTTTGAGTTTAGGTAAATGTAATGGCAAGCCAGCGCCTGAGACTATCATATCTATGCCTTCTTCTATGGCGGTGTTTACGAGATCATTATAATTAGTCGCCGCGACCATTATATTTACTGCAAGAATTCCTTTTGTCAGACTTCTGGCTTTTTGTATTTCTTTTCTTAAGCCGCGTTTATTGGCTTCCAGATAATTAGTCACATGGTCAGGTTCATTCATAAAAATACCAATAGTCGCGATAGTGCCTATGCCACCTTGATTTGCCACAGCTGCAGCAAGTCCTGCAAGCGATATTCCTACGCCCATTCCGCCTTGAATGATAGGAATTTTGCTGAGCAAATTTCCAATTTTTATTCCTTTGATTTCCATTTGCTTACTCCTTTCGGTTCTGATAAAACCCTTTTAATATATTGCCTTTTTTAATTTCCCTTACAAGAAGACATAAGGGCTATGTTTTTTTTGTTTTTAACTCTGTGTATGCAGTAATTTTACCTGTGCTGTCGATAGGAAATAATAAAAAATACAATAAATTCAAATACTTCTTATGAAAATTATACCCTTAATCTACCTTAAAGTAAAGATTTTTAAACTGCTCTGGCGAGAGTCACAGCCCTGACTTCAAGGGCTCCGGCTTTTTTCAGTATTTTTGCCATTTCATTTATCGTGCTTCCAGTGGTGTAGATATCATCCACTACCACCACCACTTTTCCAGCCACTAAGGTAAGGGCTTTGCTATCCACTTTGAAAGCGCCTCGCAGATTGGTCAGCCTTTGCTGTCGCTCCAGCGTGCTCTGTCTGGCTGTCTCTTTTATTTTTACCACTGATTTTTTTACAGAAAGTTTATATTTTTTGCCCAAATAGTCGGCGAGCAATTCTGTCTGATTATATTCCCGCTCCCCGAGCGTTGCCCTGCTCACAGGCACAGGAATAATAAAGTCCACTCCAGTAAAAACCACAGGGTCAATATTTTTTATCATATATTCCCCCAGCACTCGAATAAATCCTTTTTTAGCTTCAAACTTGAACATATGCAAGGCCTCGCGCAAAGAGTCCGAGTAGATTCCGGCTGACCGAGAATAAGAAAAATGATTTTTCCTTTCCCCGCACTCGTGACATTCCTGTGTGACAGCATTGTTCAGTGGTTTATGACAGCGTTGACAAAAAGGAGCTTGAGGGGCTGAGATTTTTTCAAAACATTCCTCACAAAGATACAAATACTTAAAATCTTTTATATACCGTTTGCACCCAGCGCATTGTGTAGAAAAGAATATACTAAGTAAACCATTTTTTAAAAACATTTGGAAAGCCCCCCGTTATACCCTAAAAAGTTATTTAAAAAATACCTCAGCCCTTATTATATTTTTTTATACACTTCGTAAAGTTCAGTCGCTATTTTTTCATTTGTATATTTTTCAGCGGCCCGCATTCGCCCTGCTTGGGCCAATGTTAAAAATAATCCTGTTTCATTTATGACTCTCTTTATTCTCTCTCTTAATTCCTCTGCCTGTCCTTCAGGAAACACCAGTCCTGCTTTTCCTATCACAAAGGGGATTTCTCCCGAGTCCGAACCAATCACTACCATTTTTGAAGCCATTGCTTCTACCAGCACTCTGCCAAATTGTTCTTTCCATATAGGAGTAGTCAATGAAGGCAGGACAAGAATATGCATAGAGGCAAGTAGGTTTGGGACAGAGTCGCGGTTTATATGCCCGTGGAAAATTGTTTTGTTTTCAAGCCCTGCTTCTTTTATTTTATTTTTTATCAGAGCAGTATATTCAGGTGTGCCTGTGCCTGCGATATTTAATACCACATTCTCCGGCAGGCCTTTAAAGGCGGTCACAAGTGTCTCTATGCCTTTTTCAGGAGTTATTCTTCCCATATATAATACTTGCCAAAGGTTTGGCACTTCGCGAGCTATCTCTGGAAAAGCTTCCAGATTTATTCCATATTGGGGAATGACTGCCACTGGCTTTTTAAAGCCCTTTTGCGTGTAAATCGTTTTTCCAGCTTCGTTACCCGCTATCATATAATCACAATTTTTAACGCAGTAGTTTTCAAAATATGAATACACAGGATTGTGTTTTCTGAGAATATTTTCCCAAGTAAAAAAGACCGTTTTTATTTTTCTTTTTTTTGCCGCTAAAACAAACTGCCAGCAAGGCGTATTAAAAGGTTCTTCCTCTATATGCACTATATCAGGTTTTTCCTGTGCCACTATTTCATCGGCATTTAAGTAAAAATGTAACATATGGGTTTTTAAAAAAAATATTTTTCCCACAAGGTATTTTATGGAAGGAAAGGTTTTATCCAAAGGTTCATCCCGTCCGCCTTCAGGCCAATAAGGAGGCGTGACAAGAGTTATCTCAAGCGCATATTTTCGCGCGAGAATATCCAATTTTTGTTGATGATATTTTATGACAGAACTGTGAGAGATGAAAAGTACTTTCATAGACAACTCCTTTAAAACAAGTTCCAGGTTCCAGGTTCCAAGTTCCAAGATGCAGAAGACAAGTTCCTTAAAAACAGGTTTCTTAAAAACAGGTTTCTTAAAAAACAGGTTCCAGGTTCCAAGTTCCAAGTTCCAAGATTAGAACTATCCTGGAACCTGGAACTTGGAACTATTGTTTATTACAGTTCTTTAAACATGTTTTTATTCCCTTTCACCCAGTCATACAACAGTTTCACTCCCTGTTGTGGAGTGGTTTTTGGTTCCCATTTTAAAATCTTTTTTGCTTTTGAAATATCGCAGACAAAGACCGGTTGATCGCCTGGGCGCCAGTCCGCAAACTTTAACGGAATTTTTTTCTTGAAGAACTTTTCTAAAAACGCTATCAGCTCCAGCAGGGACATAGTATTTTTATGCCCGCCACCTATGTTGAACGCTTGGCCTTTTGCTTTATCTATATTTTTTATCGCGGCTTCATATGCGTCTATCAAGTCCTCAATGAACAGGACATCTCTGACTTGTTTGCCATCTCCGTATATGGAAAGCTTTTTATCCAGCATAGTCGCTATCACAAACCACGCCACCCAGCCCTGATCTTCTATCCCAAACTGCCTATAGCCATATATACACGACTGTCTGAACACTACTGTCCGCAAGCCGTATATTCTCGAATAATCAATCATATATTGGTCCGCAGTGCCTTTTGAACAACCGTATGGCGAGTGGAAGTCCAGCAAGCGGTCTTCTCTTATGCCCTTTGGCAAATTGGCGTAAACATATTTGCCGCCTCTTTCTGTAATTTTTATATCTGTCATTCCGCCATACACTTTGTTTGTGGAAGAATAAAGTATTATCGGATCTGCTTTTGTTTCTCTTATCGCTTCCAGCACATTAAAAGTACCGAGCGCATTGATTTCAAAATCCTCACGCGGGTTTGTCACCGAAGTAGTGACAGCAACCTGTGCGGCAAAATGAAAAACAATATCAAAGTCCTTGTGCTTTTTAAAAAGGGTTAACAAATCAGAATAAATACGGGTGTCGCCTTTTACAAACTGTAATTTTTTATGCCGTTTGAGCCATTTCAAATTCCACTCCGAGCCACGCCGAGAAAGATTATCAAAAACAAAAACCTCGTGCCCGTGCCGCAAATATCTATCTGCCGCATTGACTCCAATAAATCCAGCTCCACCGATGACTAAAACTTTCATAAATAAACCTCCTTAAAGAAAAGTTCCAGGATATTGAATGCAAGAACTATGTTCCAAGTCCCAGGATATTAAATACAAGTTTCAGGTTCCAAGTTCCAGGTTCCAGGATATTAAATACAAGTTTCAAGTTCCAAGTTCCAGGTTCCAGGATAGTTCTAATCTTGGAACTTGGAACTTGGAACCTGGAACCAGTTCTCATCCTCCTGGAACCAGTTCTATATTATCTTATATTTCGCCTTTAAGTATCTTTTCAGCGCTTCTTTCCACTCTGGCATTTCGTTTTTTCCTAGTACGGTTAAGTGATAGTTATTTAGGGCTGAAAACGCAGGCCTTTTTGCGGGTTTTTCCCACTGGCGCTGGGTTATCACTTTGACATTTGCGGGTTTGCCTATCAGGGACATTATTTCTTCGACTATTTCCAAGCGCGTGCCGTAGCCCTTGTTTGCCATATGAAAGATTCCGGTTTCACGCGTCTCTGCCATTTTTTTTATCTGCACGGCAAGGTCCTCGGCATAGGTCGGGGATGAGACCATATCTTTTATGGCAGTGATTTCTTTTTGTTTTAAAACTCCATCCACGACATAGTCCACAAAATTGCCTCTGCCTTTTCCGAACACCCACGCAGTTCTTATTATCATAAAATCATCTGTCACTTCTTTTATAAACTCTTCCCCATCGAGTTTTGATTTGCCGTAGATATTTATCGGTTGGGTGGCATCAAACTCATTGTAAGGTTCGCCTTTTTCTCCATCAAAGACATAGTCAGTGGATAAATGAATTACTTTTGCGTGTTGTTCCCGTGCCGCAAGGGCTATATGTTTAGGGCCTAAAGCATTTATCTTATATGCCGTATCCTCTTCCAGTTCGCATTTGTCCACATCTGTCAAAGCCGCGCAGTTAATTATAAGTTCTGGTTTATGCTCATTTACAAAATCCTGCACCTGCTCAAATTTTGTAATATCCACTTCAGCACTTGTCGGCCGGCTGACTTCATTGGCTGTCCTCGCGTAAAGGGCTACGAGTTCTTTTCCCACAAGCCCGCCCGCACCGAACAAAAGAATTTTCATTAAAACTCCTTAACTTTCTTTTTATCTTTTAGCGTGTAATTTTTTATAGTAAGTGTCAAACTTGCGGCCTTTTAAGGCTTCCCACCACGCTTTATTATCCCTGTACCACTTGACTGTAAGCTCCAAAGCTTTTTCAAAATTATATTCCGGTTGCCAGCCGAGGGCTTTAAGTTTTGCTGAGTCCAAAGCATACCGCCTGTCGTGCGCTGGTCTGTCCGAGACAAATTTCAAGACAGAATCAGTTTTGCCTAAAAGTTTTATTATAGTTTTCGCCACAGTGATATTTGGGATTTCCACATTGCCACCTATATTATATATTTCCCCAGCCACGCCTTTGTGTAAAATAAGTTCCAGTCCAGCACAGTTGTCATCCACATGTATCCAATTTCTGACATTTTTCCCATCCCCGTAAAGTGGCAGGACTTTGCCTTCTATGGCATTGGTGATAAATAAAGGCACAAACTTTTCAGGATGCTGATAAGGTCCAAAATTATTTGAACTGCGCGTCACCATTACTGGGAGGTTAAAAGTTTTATGATATGAGAGTGCTATCAAGTCCGCTGAAGTTTTTGTGGAAGAATATGGGCTGGTGGGGTCAAGCATATCGCCTTCTTTGGAACGGCCTTTTGCGATACTGCCATACACCTCATCCGTGCCTATCTGAATAAATCTCTGGATTTTATTTGCCAGCGCCGCTTCCAAAAGATTGCTCGCGCCTTTTACATTGGTGTCCACAAAAATACCCGGCTCCATAATAGACCTGTCCACATGGGTCTCAGCCGCAAAGTTAATTACAGCATCCATTCCTTTGACCGCTTTTTCCACGGCTTTTTTATCAGTGATATCCGCGTGAATAAAAGAAAAGTTTTTATTTTTTTTTAATTCCAGCACAGTGCCGGGATTTGAAGCATAGGTGAGAATATCAAACACTGTTATTTTATAATTTGAATGTTTTTTGAGCATATAGGTACAAAAATTAGATCCAATAAAACCGGCTCCACCGGTGACAAGTATTTTCAAAATTAACCCTCCGAATTTGCTTTATTGAGCAAGAGTTTCAAGTTATATGCTTTTCAAAATCAACTAAAACCCTTATTTATCCTGTCTTTCCCATTTATATGGAATGGTATTGCTATGGGCTTCTGTTCTGAACTCATCTGGGTCTTTGGCGTTATAGACCTCAGTGGAAGTATTTATAATTATCGCTTCTGTTTCTGAAATACATTTAAAGCCGTGAAATACAAAAGGAGGAATCTGTACAAGAATTTGATTGTGTTCGCCTAAAAAGATTTCCTGTACTTGCCCTTTTGTTTTTGAAGTAGGTCTATCGTCAAAGAGCACGAGTTTTATCATACCTTTCACGCAGACAAAATTATCATATTGTTTTTTATGATAGTGCCAACCCTTGACCACACCAGGATACACGGCAGTCATATACACTTGCCCAAACTTTATAAACATTTCATCATCACTACGGAGCATTTCAAAAAGTCTGCCTCTTTCATCCGGAATTACTTTTAACTGCTTTGTCTTCAGTCCTTCTATCATAAGCCCTCCAAAAAATTATTTTATTCTTTATTCGCGCCGTCTCTTTTTACCAGCACGCCCGCTTCCAAAAGCGCGTCTTTTGTTTCTCCCGCATCCATCCACCAGCCGTCAAGGACGCTGTAGGTCATTTGGTTTTTTCTTATATAGGCATTGTTCACATCTGTTATTTCCAACTCTCCGCGTTTTGACGGTTTGAGCTTTTCTATTATTTCAAAGACATCCGGTGGATAGAAATAAATCCCTATGACAGCCATATTAGAAGGAGGATTTTTTGGTTTTTCTATAATCCCCACCACCTTATTGTCTTTAAACTCCACTACGCCATATTCTTTCGGATTGTTTACTTCTTTGGTAATTATCTTTGCGCCTTTTTTTTGTTTTCTAAAAGAGTCCACGGCTTTTTTTATGGTGCGTTCTATCATATTGTCCCCTAAGACCACTACCATTTTATCTTTTCCGACAAATTCCCGAGCCGTATTGAGCGCATCTGCTATACCGCCTTCGCCTTCCTGATAGCCGTAATGCAAGCGTTTTAATCCAAACTCTTTTCCATTACCAAGTAAACGCAAAAAGTCCCCTGCATTACTACCACCTGTGACCACCATAATTTCAGTGACTCCTGCTTTTACAAGCATTTCAATAGGATAAAAAATCATAGGTTTGTCATAGACAGGAAGTAAATGTTTGTTTGTAATGCGTGTCAGAGGATGCAGTCTGGTGCCGAGTCCTCCAGCGAGAATAATCCCTTTCATAAACACCTCTTTTAAAAGTTTTTAAAAAAGCACAATTTTATTTTTCGTAAAATATAAATAAATTATATATAATATAGGGGGTTTTATCAACCTTAAACTTCAAACAGGACATAGTGGGACGCTATAGGTTTTGTGGTGTTTTTTCTGTTTGCCTGTTTATTTCTTTTTCTTTTTGACCTTATTTTTTTTCATAGCCCTTATCCAGACCACAAAAATACCAGCTAAAAGTATAAACCAAACTATAGTAGGCACACTTCCCAAAATCCCAAACCGCCAAAAATTACCAAGCCTGCTTCCAGGCACACATCTAAAACCGATATAAATATTTCTACTGCGCTGTCCACTCCACAGGCGATTAGCCGAACGACAGGCATCTGCCTCATAAGCCCAACCGCCACCACGCAAGATACGGGTAGGACCGATTTTAGGACCTTGTGGATTTTTTTTCGGACTGACACTGTAATAATCTTCTCCACACCTATCCTCACACCACTCCCAAGCATTTCCGTGCATATCATATACGCCATATGCGTTTGGTTTATAACTCCCCACAGGCGCCGCCCCTTTTGGAGTATTAAACTTTGCCATAGTAGCGTCCAGCTTATCGCCAAAAGCATATTTTGTTTGTGTCCCTGCCCTGCAAGCTTTTTCCCACTGCGCTTCTGTAGGTAATTGCTTGCCATAATAGTTTGCATAAGCCGCTGCCTCTTCCCAAGACACATTTACCACTGGAGAGTTTTCCGTACTCCACTCTGGTTGCGCTGGAAGCACTCTGTCTCCCAAAAACAGGGACTTACAAAACTTTTTATACTGCGCCACAGTCACTTCATATTTATCTATATAAAACTTATCCAAATAGACCGCGTGTTGTGGATGTTCTGCCACTGTCCCCTCACCATTAGGCGAGCCCATTAAAAACTCTCCCGCTGGAATCAAAACCATTTCCAAACCATCCCGCCCAGTTTTAGTTGGCGCACCATAAGCCAAAGAATAAACCTGTAAAAACAAAACCCCGATTATAAATACTTTTAAAAACAAAAATAGTTTTCGTCTCATTTTAAAGTGCCACCTTGTTATTTCTTTTTATTTACCACTCCCACTTGACCTGAGTCATAAGCAAATTATTGTTTTTATTTCCTGCCTGATATACTTTTTTCATTTCAAGCTGATAGTTGATTTGCAAACTCACTTTTTGCGCGACTTTAAAATTCAGGCCTGAATAAAAATAATTCATATCGTCATTTATTACGCGGGTGTCTGGATTTACAGTGTCATATCTCAAATGTGCCGATAGCCAGTCAAACACAGTATAACCGCAATATACTGAGACTGCCTGTAGGATTCCTGATTTTTCCACTCCCCCCACTACTGAGGCAGGAGCTTTTTGTTCAAGGACTTCAGCATAGACATCAAAGGGCGCTACATTATATTTTACCATAACCGCAGTCACGGTTTTATCCGCACTGCCCACGCCAAAAGAAGTAATCCCCGCTTTCTTAAAATATGAACCCCGTACTCCAAGTCCCGGCATTACATATACCATAAGGTTTCCGGCAAGGGCCTTGCTCACATCAGTGTCCAGTTTTCCATAGCCGTCACCGCTGTAAAGTGCCAGTTCATACACAAATAAGTCCTGTTTTTTCTTTACAGTGGGAGAGACATTTTCATAAGAGTCCAGAGTGTATTTCCCAAGTATTGCCACACCCATATCCGCACTTGAAAGCGCCCCTATCTTTCCCTCAAAGGGAAGTTCTATCAAAGGATAAGTCCAATAATCTCCGCTACCAAAATAAATGGGCTGTATGCCTGTTCTTATTTTTATTCCCATATCAGAAAGAAACGGAAGTTTTGTGAGATCCACATACGCCAGTTTTTCCCATATGGCCCAGTCATAACCTGCCTGCCCGTTTAAAGAGTTTCCCATATCCAGAGTCAAATTGGCTTCATAGTCCATACCTTTTATTTTTGTGGAAATATATGTCCTCTTAATAGCGAGCTGATTTATGGCGAGTTTGTCCGCCGTATAGTTCAGCGTATATCTTATCCACTGATACCCAGTGAGAGTCACTTCAGGGTCGGTCTCGTTTTTGGTCACCAGGGTGACAGCGAAAAGTGGTGCAGATAAAAACAACAGTACCAGTAAACTCAAAATAAATTTTTTCATTATTCCTCCAGATTTTTTTTATTACTCTTTATCAATTATTTATAAACTCTTCCCCAGCTTTAAGAATCGCTTTCAAGTCCTTTGCCGTAGCCGCTTCAGCATAAAGCCTGACTATAGGTTCCGTGCCTGACAATCTTACCATAGCCCAGTTTCCATTTCCAAGCATAAACTTATGGCCGTCAAGAGTGATTAGGTTTTCCACTTTATATGTGCCTATTTTAGTTATGCCGCCTTTTTTCAGTTTTGCCACAAGCGCCTGTTTTTTTTCTTCGGTTAATCTAAAATTAAGTTTGTCCGTAAATATCGCGCCTACTTTTTCTTCTAAATCTTTTAAAAGCTGTTTAATAGATTTCTTTGCGCGTGCCACCATTTCCACTACAAGCAGACACGCGATAATCCCATCTTTTTCTGGGATATGCCCGTGCACAGTCAGCCCATTGCTTTCTTCGCCACCTATAATAATTTCTTCGCGTGTCATAATGTCACCGATATATTTGAAGCCGACTGGTGTCTCGTGTAAGGTAAGGCCATACACTTTTGCCACCCTATCAATCCAGCCAGAAGTCGCCACCGAACGCACCACTGACCCTTTCCATTTTCTGGTGCGCATAAGATAATCCAAAAGTAGGGCTAAGATTTTATTTGCTGGAATATAAGCGCCATCCGAGTCAATAATCCCGTAGCGGTCCCCATCTCCATCTGTGGCGACCCCAAGTATGGCCTTGTGTTTTTTTACAGCCGCTATCAAGTCCCCGACATTTTTTTCTGCTGGTTCCGGAGGAAAGCCTCCAAACAAAACATCTCTTTTATCATTGATTACGGTCACATTAGCGCCCGCTTCTTTCAAAAGTGTGTCCAGATACCCTCGCCCTGTGGCATAAAGTGGGTCAGCGATAATTTTCATTTTTGATTTTTTTATCACGCTAAAATCCACTATTTCTTTTATGCGTTTTAAATAGAACTCTGACGGATCAAATATTTTTATAAGCCCCTTTTTTTTACCTTCTTCCAAAGTCATTCTTTTTACTTTCTCAATGGGAGTTTTTTTAAGGTTGTCTTCTATGTGTTTTGTTTCCGCCACCGTAGCAGGGCCACCCCAGGCCGGTGAGAATTTCAAACCATTATACTGCGCAGGATTATGCGAGGCAGTAAAGTTTATTCCGCCCGCGGCTTTGCGTCTTATTATTTCAAATGAAATGACAGGCGTCGGAGTGTCCCTGTCACAGACCAGTGAAGAAATGCCATTTGCCGCGAGGACTTCAGCTGCCGCTTCCGAAAACTTATCCGATAAAAACCGCGCATCCCCACCGACAATGACTGGCTTTCCCTCCAGATTTTTTTGTGTCTTTAAAAAGTCCGCTATGGCCTGCACCACTATCCGGACATTATCAAAAGTAAAATCCTCACTCATAATTCCACGCCATCCCGAAGTCCCAAACTTAATTTCTGCTGACATATATGTTCTCCTTATAATAAATTATTTTTAGTAAAGCTTTTTTTCGCCAATGACATTTTCTTCAAAATAATAAAATTTAACTACCGAGCAGTTATATTTTTTAGCAGTATGTCAAACTATTTATATAACGATTGTCACCGATAAGAAAGGTCCGCTTAAATCCACATTTCCTGTGATTCCGTCGCTTGTATAAGTGGCTGGACAAAAGATATATCCTATTTTAATTCCAGGACTTACCCCAAAAAGTATTCTGTATTCCATAGCGTTTATTGCTATGCCTTTTCCATTGAGAGTGCTATCAAAAAGTTGTCCCCCATTTGCGCAAGTTTTTACCCCTGCCCTAAAATCGAAATACATAATATTTTGGGAGAAATCATCGCCTTCTGAATAAGGAATCCATCTTAAAATCCACCCTGCCTTCATAAAAGACATATTGGCCACTTCTTTTTCCGCCCCATTATTATCCGAAAAAAACGGGAAGTCCACACTCATATAGGCGCCAGTGGCAATCCAATCTAAAGGCCGAAAAAGCAGACCTATCCCAGCATTATAATTCATATGCATTCCGCTTTGTATATCATACTTTTTCTTAAAGGCATCCCCTAAAAACGCAAAGTCCAGCGCCGCAATATCCACATCAAACAACATATAATTATTGCCTGTTTTTTTGAAATAATCAGGTTCGATCTTATCCGTGCCTTTTTCTAAAAGCTTATACGGCACTGCCGCTACCACTATCTCTTCTGCTTTTTTTGTTTTTACTATTTCTTTTATTTCAGTTGTCTGCGCTACCGCTCCGTCTACCGTGTCAAAAACTTTTTTTATATTCGCCCGCAGGATTGTCTCTGCTTTATTATTCACATTTTTAATATAATATGCTTCCTCATCTGAACCCAAAAGCTCCCCGTTTTTTATACTCCCATCTTTCATTATGATATTTATCTGTCCCGCAAAACACGCAGTTGTTAAAAGAAGCAGTACTATTATAAATAGAATTTTTTTCATCTCATCACCTCGCCACGGGTTTTATCATTAAGAGCCGTTTTTCCCAGTTTATTTCCTGCGGTGGGCCTGCGGTTTTTTCCCAATGCAGTACTTTTATTTCTTCAGTTTTTGTCGTGCCCTTTTCTGATTTTAGTGCTTTTGCCAAATCCCCTGCCACTTTCACAGGCACTCCATTTGCCTCATATATTATATCCCCAGGTTTTAAACCAGCTTTTTCTGCAGGGCCACCAGCAAAGACCGAGGCGGCAACCATTCCTTTTCTTTTTATTTCATTTTCCTGTTCTACCGACATAGCATTAAAAGAAAAACCATAAGATGCATTTAGTTTTAAGCCATTAAGCCTCAGCATTGAATAAAAAGCATCCGCATATTTTTTTGCCTCAGCTCGGGAATTACAAGTGATTACGGCCATTTTCAGCCCTGATATATAAAGCACTCTGCCGTTTATGGTAATATCCGAAATGTCTTTGAAGTCCACAGAAATATTTTCTTCCTTATTTAAAGTGGTGGTATTGGTCTGATAGGAACCGCCATAAGTGGGCACATAATCCCAGCCTATAAAAAAGCCGCCGTAACTCGGCACATATTCTTTATTCTCATATATTTCCTGCCATTTGAGCGCCGCTCTGAAAGAAAACTTATCCGTTTCCACAGACGAAATATTTACGCCATTAATTGAGGCGCCTGCTGACATTCCTTTTAAAATTGACACCGCTTCCTCTAAAGAATAAATATACCCCGGAATGTACCAAGCCGGCTGTTCCTGTGCCTGTGGCCACGCTACATTTCGCACCGTAAGGGCACAACCAGAAAAAACAAAAGCAAAAACAATGACTCCTAATAATGTTTTTTTCATTTCCCACCCTCCTTTTGTCCTCAAAAAAATATATATATAATACATGACAATATTAACCCAGCGGTTTTTCTTTGTCAATATTTTCCGTTATTTTAATTAAGTTGTATTTGGGACTTTAATCTTCTACCGCATCCATAATAGCTTTTTGAATTATAATTTTGCTAATCCATATTGTTCCAAAGCTACAAATACAAGAAAGAATATAAAAAAATTTTTCTGTCTCATTCAATTGTTTTTTAGCGTTAGCCATAGTTTCCTCCTTTTATGTTTTACTTGCCTTCAAGAAACAGTTTAGTTTACACACCAATCCCACTTGACTTTGCCTCGCTTTGATAATATTACTCCGCTCCTGCCTGGCTTGCAAGTAATAGTTTCAACTTGTTTAAGGACAAACCTATGTTTTAGGGCAAAAAACAGGTTTATATTGACATATAACCCGATTTCCACTATAATTACCAAGATTTTAAGACAGATTATAAATCTATATATATTAATGGAGAGTACCAATGCCAAAGAGAACATTTCAGCCGCATAAAAAGCGCGCGAAAAAGAAACACGGCTTTAGAAAAAGAATGAAATCGCACGGTGGAATAAGAGTCCTGAATGCCAGACGCAAAAAAGGAAGAAAGAAACTTACCAGGGTATAACCCTCGAGGGAGTTTTTCTATTAAGGGCAATTCACTAAACGAAAAATTGATTAATTTCATAATAAAGACAGGGGTAAAATCACGGACAGAACACTTCGCTGTTTTTTCCCTGCCCTCTCCCGTAAATAAAACACGGTTTTTTGTAACTAATATCGCGAAAAAACTCGTGCATAATAGTTCGGACAGAAATCTTATGAAACGGCGTTTAAAAACTGTTTTTCGTAAAAGCGCGGCTCTATTTCCTCTTAGGGATATAGTCATTATGCCTCGCCGAGAAGCCGCCAAACTTAAATCATACGCTCAAATAGAAGAAAAACTAAAACCTGTTCTTTTGACAGCCGCAAAGAAGGACTCCGCTTGAAAACTTTACTTATATGGCTCATAACCCTATACAAAAATACTATATCTCGTATTTTTCCAAGTGCCTGCAGGTTTTATCCCACCTGCTCGCAATACACAAAACAGGCTATAGAAAAGTACGGCGCTTTAAAAGGCAGTTTTATGGGTTTAAAACGGCTAGCCAAATGCCACCCTTTTCATCCGGGTGGAATTGACCCTGTAAAATAAGTTCAGCACTTATATGTACAAAACTCTGGAGGCTTAAATGAAACAATCTCAAAGGCTAATACTCTTTATGATACTCTCTGCGGCTATTCTCTTTGGCTCTAATTACTTCTACACAAAAAATATGGACAAGACAGTTAAAAATACTGCCGCTACTACTCCCAACGCAGTAGTCACTGGCAAAACCACCGATACAAAAATCAAAGTCCCGTCTACCAAGTCCTCCCTTTTTGCCGCAAAAAAATCAGAACGCATTTATACTGTGGAGACAAAACTTGTAAAAATTTCTTTTTCAAATATAGCCGCTTCCATAAACAGTTGCCTTTTAAAAAATTACAAAGAATCCAACAACTCCGCAAAACAGCTTGAACTTATCCCTGACGGCTTTTCAGATTCTTATATGGCACTTTCCGCCGCCACATATCCGCTTGATAAAATCGCCTGGACATACAATGGCGTAAAAGAAGATAAGGATGGAAAAGCAGTATCGTTCTCGGCAAAAGTCGGCTCACTGACTGTAGTGAAAACTTTTCATTTAAGAGATGACTCTTACAGAATAGGCCTTGATGTGAATTTTATAAATACTTCCTCTGCCGCTTTAGCTATACAGGATGCCCGTTTAACCTTAGGTCCAAATATTCATTATACCCCGCTTGAGTCAGCGGCAAAAAAAGAAGGCAGTGGTCAGTATAGTTTCAATCATATTATTTACAAATCAGGAAAAGATATAAAAAAATATGTAATTAATCCCAAAGATAGCAAGCTTGTGGTCGTACCTGTCCTGCCTGACTGGATAGTCCTCAAAGACCTTTATTTTTTATCGTCTTTTATAATTCCAGACAAGACCCAAATAAAAAATGCTTTTTATCAGGAGGAACAAGGCGGATTTGCTTATGTTGGGCTCAACCTGACAGATGCGCTCATTCAGCCAAAATCACAAAAGACCTATTCCTTCGCTTCTTTTTTAGGCCCTCAGGAATACAAAGAACTTAAAAAATCTGGAATGGAAAGACTTGTGGATGTGGGTTGGATTCGGGAACTCGGCATAGCCATGTTTTTCCTAATGGAGTTTTTCTTCAAGCTCACAAAAAATTATGGTGTCGCTATTTTGCTTTTGACACTCCTGATAAGAGGCCTCTTATGGTTTCCTTCCCAGAGCAGTTTCAAACATATGAAAGAGACCTCTTCCAAAATGAAAATAATTCAGCCTCGCATAGACACTTTGAAAAAAATATATAAAGACGATGCGCAAAAACTCAACGAAGAGACTATGAAGCTCTGGCAGGAATATAAAATAAATCCGTTTGGCGGCTGTCTGCCTGTGTTATTGCAGTTGCCTATATTTGTCGCCCTGTATGCCACTCTTATGAATATGGTAGAGCTCAAAGGCGCCTATTTTATGCTCTGGTGGACTGACTTATCAAAACCTGATCCTTATTTTGTGCTTCCGGTTTTTATGGCTATCACCACTTTTGTACAGACAAAAATGTCTGCTCAACCTGCAGCGACCGATGATGCCGCTATGCAGCAAAAAATAATGCTTTATTTTATGCCTATATTTTTTGGTTTCTTGGCCTTGAACTGGCCAGCAGGACTGCTCCTTTACTGGTCTATGTCAAATGTCTTTTCTATCTTCCAGCAGTTTATGGTAAATAAGTCGTTGAAGGTCTAACTATGGCGCAAGCCAAAAAAACAGCAGAATCGGTTTCCACTTGCGTAAAAGAATTTTTAGCTGAGCACAAGCTCACCCTTGAAGCGGTAAGCGTGTCCCTGCTATGTGAAAAAATCTTTATTGATAAAAAAGAATATACAGTGGACCTCTGTGACCGCACGCGGTTTGCCTCTGCTGCGCCTCAAGCAACACTGGAGGAAGCAGATATTGCTTATGCCCTTGAGCTTTTAGAAAAAATGCTTTCCCTTATGAGTTTTCATTCTTTCAAAATAAACAAAACTATAGAAAATGGCGCTCTGATTTTTACTATCTCCACGCCTGAAAAAGATGGTCTCTTGATAGGCAAGAACGGACAGAACATAGCCGCCTTGCAATATCTTATGACAAATATCCTTGATAAAAAACTTAAAAGACATTTTCCCCTAATTTTAAATGTAGATAGATACAGAGAAAAGAGAACTGCCACGCTTAAGACCTTGGCACAGACCTATGCCGAGCGCGTGACTGACTCCCCAGGCGAAGTCATTACCGAATTTCTGCCTGCCTATGAAAGAAAAATTATTCACGAGGAACTTACTTCCTGTAAAAATCTAAAGACCTTCAGTTTAGGCAAGGGCCCGTATAAAAAAATGGTCATTACTGCCCTTTTATAAAACAGAGGTACTTATGCCACACACTACTATCACAGCCATTGCCACTTATCCGGCGCAAAGCGCTATCGGAATCATAAGGGTCTCAGGCCCTTCGGTTTTTCCCATACTTGAAAAAATTTTTCGGTTTAAAACTCCCACTAAAACTTTTGCTTCCACACTGGGCCATACTTTACACTATGGTTTTTTATATGCTGAAGGAAAAGATATAGACGAAGTGTTGGTCTCAGTGTTTAAGGCCCCTGCCTCTTTTACAGGCGAGGATATGGCTGAGATAAGCTGTCACGGTGGACTGTATGTGCTTTCTCTTGCTTTGGAGCTTTTGCTTTCTGCTGGCTGTTGTCTGGCCGCGCCTGGTGAGTTTACCAAACGGGCTTTTATAAATGGAAAAATTGATTTGTCCCAAGCCGAAGCTGTCGCCGATATGATTTCTGCAGATTCTGCCGCGGCACTTGAAATTGCTTTAAATCAGCTCAAGGGCTTTGAAAAAAATGTCGTGACCACTTTGAGAAAAGAATTTCTCCACATAATTTCTCTGGTTGAAGCTGAAATTGATTTTGCCCACGAAGACATAGAAAAAACTAAACCCATTCAAATGACAGTGATGCTCACCGCTTTAAAAATACAACTTGAAAAACTTATGCAAAATGCAGAGGCAGGAATCATTTTAAAAAATGGCGCAAAAGTGGTCATTGCTGGGAAACCCAATACCGGAAAATCAAGCCTGCTCAATGCGCTTCTCGGGACACAACGCGCCATAGTGACGCATATTCCAGGTACTACCAGAGATATCATAGAAGCGCCTATCACTTTAGCCGGGCTTCCTTGCAGATTGATAGACACGGCAGGTATTCGCGATACGCGGGATATAATAGAAGCCGAGGGCATTACCCGCGCACAAGCCGCCATAGCCGGCGCTGATGCGGTTTTATTTATACTTGATGCTTCTGCCCCGCTTGATATAAACGATACAACCATTTACAAAACCCTTTCAGAAACAAAGTTTATTCCAGTCCTTAACAAGACCGATTTGCCCACAGCTTTTGATAGTGCGCTCTTAAACACCTTGCTCGGGAAAAATGCCTCACGCATTATAAAAATTTCCGCTTTAAAAAATGAGGGGCTGGACGCTTTGACTCTCGCCTTAAAAA
>CAILUR010000052.1 GCA_903837445.1 uncultured bacterium
AGAATTAAAAAAATCAAAAAAAATTGCGATCTCATCATAAATATCCTTCCTTTTGAAAAAAACATATTTGAAAAAGAAGGTATTCGGGCGGCTTATTTCGGGCATCCCTTAGCAGCTATTTTGGGGCAACTTAAAGATGAGAAAAATGTAGAAGGGTTAAGATTAAAATACGGCATATTGCCTTCTGAGAAAGCGATAGGTATTTTTCCTGGGAGTCGCCTGCGGGAGACAAAAAAGTTTCTGCCGGTATTAATGACAGCCGCCCAAATTATAAAAAAAGAAATACCTGCTTGTAAGTTTTTTATTTTTAAGGCGGATAATATAGGGTTGGACATCATAGCTACCGTGCTTGAAAAATATCCGGATGTGGGGGCGGAAATAATAGGGCAGACACCGGACGCTCGGCGTATGCTTGATTGTGCTATAGCAAAATCAGGGACGATAACGCTGGAACTGGCATTGTTGGAAGTCACGGAAGTGATTGTCTATAAGCTCAGCGAAATGTCATATAAAATGCTAAAAAAAATGGCGAAGATAAAATATATAGGTCTTGTAAATCTTATTTTTGATAAACCAGTTATAAAGGAACTTATTCAGCACGACTTTACGGCTGAAAAAGTTTCCGAAGAGGTTTTAACTCTTTTAAAGAATGATATGTATAAAGCCCAAATGTTAAATGACTTTAAAAGACTCACTGAACTATTGGAAGACCGCGAAGGAGCGGCAAAAACTGCTGCGATTATTTTAAAGGAACTTGCCTAATGGGCTATATGATAATTTATAATGCGTTGTTATATTTTATTTTGATAGTTTTTTCACCTTTGCTTCTCTTGGTGTTACTGTTGGATAAAAAATATAGAACAGGGTTAAAAGGCAGATTGGGTATATTACCCCGAGATTTTTTTGAAAAGGTCAAAGACAAAAAAATAATATGGTTCCATTCAGCCTCGGTGGGAGAAGTCCAGGCCTTGGCCCCAGTGGTAAAAGAACTCAGAAAAATGTTTGCTGAGGACTATTGTTTTATCGCCACTGCTACCACAAGCACAGGAAAAAATAAAATTCAGGAAGAACTCGCTGGAATTATAACGGAAGTGCTTTTTTTTCCTCTGGATATAAATCCTATAAGTTTTAAACTTCTCGAAAAAATTAAACCAGAAATGATAGTAATAGTGGAAACGGAATTCTGGCCTAATTTTATTTATTCCGCAGGGCTTTTGAAAATCCCGGTAATTCTTATTAATGGCAGAATTTCCAATAAGAGTTTTAAAGTTTACAAGTTTTTTGCTTTTTTCTTTATACATATCCTTTCAAAGTTTACTTTTTTTATAATGCAGAGCGAAAAAATGTTGCTCCGACTGATGGCGCTTGGTATTAAGAAAAATAAAATTACCGTTATGACAAATACCAAGTATTCAATTCAGGTAGGGAAAAAAGAAGTGGGAAAACTCGCGCTTAAAAATAAGAAAATTAAAACAGCGATTTTTGGAAGTATAAGAGATGGGGAAGAAGATATAGTGATAGATGCCTATAAAATAATGAAGAGGAAAGATGTCTGTTTTATTATCGCGCCACGGCATATGAAAAGGGTAAAGAAAATTGAAAAGTTACTGAAAAAAAGCAAACTTAACTATGTTTTGTGGAAGGGCTTAAGAGATAAACGAGAAATGCTTGCCCCTGGTATAGTGGTGGTAAATACCATAGGAGAATTGAATAGAATTTATACTTTGGGAGATGCTGCGGTTATCGGTGGGGCTTTTAAAAATTTTGGTGGGCATAATCCTATGGAAGCGGCAGCCGCGGGCTTGCCAATAATTATGGGAAAACATATGTATAATTTTGAAGATACTGCAGATAAGTTTGTTAAAGCGGGCGGGGCTATACAGATAAACACCGATGCGGGAGAACTCGCCACAGCACTCGGTACGATTTTTGATAACAAAAAAGTTTCAGCGGATATGGTAAAAGCGAGTTTGGAAGTGGTGGAAAAACATAAAGGGTCGGCATTGAAAACAGCACTTATGGTAAAAAAAATAATTGTCATTAAGGAAGCGCCTGAGCAAAACAGCGGAGGGACGCGATATGCTTGAAAATGATTGGGCAAGACTTTTAGCAAATAAAAAAAGAAATATATTTGAAACACTAGTGTATTTTTTGCTCCATTTACTGTCAGGGCTATACGCCATTGGAGTAGATGGAAAAAATCTTTTCTTTAAACTGGGTTTCGTAAAACAAGTAGTGTTTAAAACTAAAATTATTTCTGTAGGCAACTTGACAGTCGGCGGTACTGGAAAAACTCCTTTTGTGGAAGCTATGTGTAAAAGACTTTTGAGAAATGGAAAAAATGTGTTGGTAGTGGCTAAGGGGTATAAAAGAAAAAAACTAAACAAAATAGATGTGGTCTCAAATGGCGAGAAACTTTTGCTTGATTGTAGTTTCGCTGGAGATGAACCATATATATGATAGCCAGAAATGTCCCAAAAGCAAAAGTAGTAGTGGGCACGGATAAAATAAAGGCGATAAAATATGGCGTAGAGACCTTTAAACCTGAAGTGGTGCTTTTAGATGATGGGTTTCAAAAAAGACATAATTTAAAGGCCTCGGCAAATGTAGTGTTGATAAATGCTTTAAACCCGTTTGGGTATGGGTATCTTTTCCCCGCCGGGCTTTTACGCGAAAAAGTCAGCGCCCTTGCTGAAGCGGATGTGGTGGTCCTCACAAATGTAAATCTTATGTCAGACCCTTCTAAACTAAAAAGAATAAAAGATATAATTTTGACACACAATAAAAATATTAAAATTTTTCACGCCACGCACGAACCTAAAGAGGTCTATAACATAAACACTTCTGAAAAACATGCGCCTGCTTTTTTAAAGAATAAAAAAGTGATTGCTTTCAGTAGCATAGGAAATCCTGCTGGGTTTGAAAAAACACTTAAACAATTAGGGGCGCGTATACTTTTTGGGTTTTATTACGGAGACCATCACGCTTTTAAAAAGAAAGAACTTGAGGGGATAGCTCAGGTATATAAAAAATCAAGTGCGGATTTTGTTATCACTACAGAAAAAGACGAAGTGCGTATAAAAAGGGAATTCCTCGCGACTGCTCCTGTCTATGCTTTGAAAATAGGAATGGTAATTCCGCAGTTCGCAGACCTTGATAAAGTGTTGAAGGTATAACTATGAAAATAGTGCTTTTGAGATTCAGTTCGGCAGGGGATATTATTCTCGTCGCTGAAGTGATTAAAAAACTAAAACAAATAAAAAATGCGCAGATTTATTTGGTAGTAAAAGAAATAAATGCTGCTCCCGCAGGTTTGACTGGTGCCACACAGGTCTTGGCGCTGGATGTAAAAAAAGGTTTAAATTCAGCCGTTAAAGTAATTAATTCTCTGAGCCCTGATATCATTATTGACCTGCAAGGAAACTTTCGTTCAAAATATATAACTTTTTTTGCAAAGGCGAAGGAAAAATATTACTATGCCAAAGATATTTTTAAAAGAAGATTTATGGTTATGTTTAAATGGTTTTTGGCTGAAGATATGCGGATTGCTGAAAGGTATATTAAAACAGCCCAGCCACTGTTAAAAAAATATGCAATAGAAACAGAAATTCCACCTGTGAAAAAGGTAACAAAAGGGGAAGGGGTGCTTATTCACGGTGGTGCTAAGTGGCCGCTTAAAAGATGGCCTCACACGCATAGCCTTGCAAAACTCTTGGCGGAGAAAAAAATACCTACCACTCTAACCGGACTAAAAGCTGAAATTGAAAATACTACTGTTTACGATAAAAATGAATATATAAAAGATCTTACAGGAAAAACTGATTTTAATACGCTTGCAAAACTTGTGCAGACTTCCGCTGTGGTAGTGTGCAATGATTCAGTAGTGGCGCATTTGGCTCGGCTTTATGAGGTGCCTTGCGTGGTGTTTATGGGACCTACCTGCGAGGCCTTTGGTTTTGTAACGGCAAAAGATTTTCATATACTTCAAAAAGAATTACTCTGCAGACCGTGCGATTTACATGGTGGAAAAACTTGTCCCATAGGTACTTTTGAATGTATGAAAGACATAACTGCCACGGAAGCTGTAAATATGATAACCGAGGTATTGCATAAGCCAGGGAAAAATATAAAATGAAAATATCAGCCGCCCTTATAACTTTTAACGAAGAAAAAAATATTCAAAAATGTCTGCGGTCACTTAGTTTCGCAGATGAAATAATAGTCGTGGATACCGGAAGCTCCGATAAGACAGTGAAAATAGCAAGAGCCCTCGGTGCTAAAATATACAAAATCCATTTTAAAGATTTTTCTAACGCTAAAAACTTTGCTATTTCAAAGACAAAATTTCCTTGGGTCATAAGTATTGATGCAGATGAAGAAGTGACTCCGGAATTGAAAACTGAGTTGTTAAAAGTGGTGAACGAGGAAACTGGTTTAGCTGGATACTATATAAAACGCGAGACCTTGTTTTTAGGGAAACGGATAAAACATTGCGGTTGGAACAAGGACTATCAATTACGGTTGTTTAAAAAAAATAAAGGCGCTTTTAATGGCAAACCTGTGCACGAAAGTATTGAAGTAAAGGGTGGCACTGGAAGACTAAAGGAAACGCTTCTGCACTATTCATATCCAGACAGCCGGACTTATTTTGAAAAAATGAATAGGTACACCACTTTGCAAGCAGAAGAAAAACAAAAAGGTTTTCTGCTGTTGCGTATGCTGACGACCCCCTTTGCTAAGTTCTTTAGAATGTATTTTCTTAAAGCTGGCTTTCTTGACGGAAAACAGGGTTTTATCCTTTGTGTGTATTCTGGATTTTCTGAGTTTGTAAAGTTTTCAAAAATGCGTTTGTTTAAAATACAAAACAAAGTGCAAAGTAGGGAAGTGATTGTTATAAGAATGCCAAACTGGCTCGGAGATGCTGTTATGGCCACCATAGTTTTAAAACCGATTAAAGCGTTATATAAAAAAATAGTGGTCATATGCGATGTTTCGGTCAGGGCAATTTTTGAAAAGAATCCTTATATAGATGAATTGATTTCATTTGATAAAAGAAAAGTCATAGAAATTTTTAATGTCGCGGCTAAAATAAAAAAAATGAAACCCGCCATTGCAGTGTCTCTCACTCCGTCGTTTTCTTCGGCGTTTATGCTATGGCTCACTGGCGCTAAAATCAGAGCGGGCTTTTCAGAAGATATGGGCGGAGGGTGTTTAAATAGAAAATATATAAGAGACACGAAACACGCCTCCTTGCACCTTACCGAAGAATATGAAAAAGTTTTTTATATGGTAGACACTGCTTTTGATTTTGAAGGCGCAAGGCAGGAACTTGCCACTGAGAGTAAGCAAAAAGAACAAAAAATAATCAAAAAGTTTGGCTTCGCTGGCAAAAAGAAAATAATTATGATTGCCCCGTTTGTGAAATATGGGCAGGCAAAAATGTGGCCTGTGGAAAATTGGGAAAAACTTATCTCGGCTTTGCTTGACCGAGACGCAGATACGCTTGTGTGTATAGCGGGAACAAAACAGGACTTAAAATATACCTTGTCGGACCAGCTTAAACTTTCAAAAAGAATTATTGACCTGAGGGGGAAGACAAATCTTGAAGAACTTATAGTACTTTTGAAATGTTCGAAAACTTTCATAGGAAACGATTCTGGGCTTATGCATGTGGCAGATGCTTTGAAAGTCCCAGTGCTTGGGATATTTGCCTCCACTTCGGCAAAGTGGACAGGTCCTTTAAACAACAAGTCAAAAGCAGTGACCTCAGGGATAGAGTGTGCACCGTGTTTTGACAAGACCTGCAGGTATGGTCACTATAAATGTATGAAACAAATTACGCCAGAAAAGATATTAAAACTGATTTGACCGTAAAATGGTTGTCTGCGTAGAGCCAAATATGGGAAAAATATTATTTAAATGGGATCTTTTACGAGAGAGTATCCATTATTGACAAAGAAAAATCAATGTGTTATTCTTTAAAATTGTAAGTTAAAAACAAGAGGAAAAGGAGCTTTTTTAATGAAAAAAATGGTGAAGTTAGTATATTTATTTGTTATTTTGATATTAA
>CAILUR010000053.1 GCA_903837445.1 uncultured bacterium
AGTTCTGGCACCTGCTGCTGCTGCGCCATAAGCCGCTGAAAGCGCACTGTGCTCTGATTCCACAGTAATAAGATTTGTTTTTACGCGTCCGTCCGCTACAAATCCAGCAAAAATCTGCATTATTTCAGTTGCAGGAGTTATGGGATATGCCGCGCATACATCCGGATTTATCTGACGCATGGCTTCTGCCATAGCTTCATTCCCCGTCCTTGCGTGTATTGTTTTTTGCATTTTATTTTTCCTCCGTAGTTTACTTTATATTAAATTTTTCTTTCGCTTCTTTAATTCCTACAAAAAGAATTGCAGCCTTTTCATCAAACCCAGGTGTGTCGTGCCCTGTAGAAGGCGTAATTTTAGGATTTGTTGCCACAAGTGCTTTTGTTATTTTTCCATTTACCGGACATTCTTCAGGACATATTCCACAACCCTTACATTTATCATAATCAAAGTCAGCTCTTTCTCTACCCTTTGCTCCGTCCACAAGATGTATCGCATTGTCAGGACAAAAAGCCCAGCAGGTCAAGCACTGAATACAGTTTTCTTTTTTCCATACTGGGACTTTACTTCTCCAGCCACCGGTATTAAAATGCTCGCCGGTACCAGAAGGTACTATTCCCCCGACAGCAATGTCTTTCCAAGTTTTAATTTCCTGTTTTTTTACCATTATTTTATTACCTCCTCATACGCCGCTCTTATGGCTTTTAAATTTCCTTCTATGACTTCAGGTTTTGACCTGAACTTTTTCTCAAGTTTCTTTTTTGTATCTTCAATAAATGATTCAATAGGAAGTATTTTAGTGGCCCCAATAAGTGCTCCTATCATAGGAGTATTTGGAATCGGTTTGCCTATGTATTCCAGCGCTATTTTCGACGCGTCAAGAATAATAAGTTTTTTCCCTTTCCATTTTACACGAGCAAGTACTTCTTCTTTGGAATACGGAGTGTTTACTATAAGCACGCCTGTTTCCTCGGATAAACCTTTTGTAACATCCACTGACTCAGTCAAGGTCTCGTCAAGCACCAGCACTACATCCGGATTTAAAACTGGTGAATGCATAAATATTTCCGTTGAAGCTATCCTATCAAAAGCCGCAACAGGCGCACCCATACGCTCTGGGCCGTATTCAGGGAATGCCTGCACATACTTACCAGCATTAATAGCAGCTTCCCCAAGAAGCAATGCAGCAGTTTTAGCGCCCTGTCCGCCTCTTCCGTGCCATCTAATTTCCATCATATCTTTCATTTTATAGCACCTCCGTTTTATATGTTTATAAGTTAATCATATTATAAGTTCTTGTCCTTACTTTGTGAATAAAATCGCAAAACAAATCAATAATAACTTTAATAAATAAAATGTCAAGGTTAATTTATATTGTCGTGGGCTTATAAAAAGGGGCGAACAGCGGCGTTCTACTCCTGCCGGTAGCGGCGCTTACGACTTACAAATACCATAGATTAATAATTAATATTACCACAGTATTTTTTTAAATCAAGTTCATTTTCAGAACTAAGCAGTTATCTTTTTTATTCTTTATTTGTTGACCCAATATACGCCCACATTAAGATACGAGGCAAAACTTACCCATAAAATATATGGAATCATAAGTATTGAAGCGGTCTTTGATATATGCCAAGAAATAATTATAAAAACAAGAATCGTTCCCCAAAGCGCCACAATGACGGGAATGGAGCAGAAAGTCTGTTTAAGTCCGAAAAACACTATGCTCCAAAGGGTATTTAAAAGCAATTGTGCAATAAATACCCCCAAAACCAATGACACCCCAGGTGTCTTTAAACCCTTGTTTAATACCAGAAAAATAGCGACCCCCATCATGGTGTATAAAGTCCCCCAAACAGGCCCAAATATCCAATTAGGAGGGTTTAAAGGGGGTTTTGTGAGGCCTGCATACCAGATAGGTATGTTCTGAAATGTGAAAATTGACCCAATTGCCCCTGCCAGATACGAACAAATGATACAACCAATAAGTAACAACGCTGTTTTCATTTAGTCCTCCCTTTTAATTTCCGAGTATTTTATTGACTTTGTTATTAGCTTTATACACATATATCAAAACTTCAGCAATAAGTTTATATAGTTCTGGTGGAATTTCCTGACCAAGGTCAAGTTTGGATAGGACTTCTATCAAATCAGAATCTTCATACAAAGGAATATTGTTTTCTTTTGCTATGGCCATTATTTTTTCTGCCACAAGGCCCTTACCTTTGGCAACTATCTGTGGGGCTGTGTCTTCTTTTTCATAGTGTACAGCCACTGCTTTTTTTATACGCGGTTTTAAATTATCCTGCATAGCTGAGACTCATGCCTGTAAATTCAGTCTACCGACTTGAACAAATCCATCGGAGGCCGGACTATTTTTAAGATTATCAGTGGACTCAAGATTTACATTGAAAACTCTTATATTAAAATTAATCCCTTTCATATTTCCCTCAAAAGCTTCCTTCTCTTTGGCAAGTATTTTAACCGCCTTCTCGCTGTCTGCTTTTATATTGCACTCCACATCTTTTTTAAATACTGTAAGATTTATTTTCACATTCCCCAAATTAGTGGTCTCTAAAATAAAGGCCAAATTCACAGGGACCGATTTTTCCAAGTTTTCTTTGACACTCCCTTTTCTAAACCAGACCTGAAGCTCTCCGTGGAAAATTTTATTGTTGAAAAAAACCGGCAGTTGCGTGTACAACATATCCATAGTCACTGGTTTTTGATTTATAAACTGAATCGCATTCATATTTGTTAAAATGTCCGCCGCCCCTTCCCGAATTTGTGTCAGAGCATTTTTTTGCTCAGTTCCTATTTTACTTGTCTGCACCCGATTCACTTCATCGGACAAACGAATCAAAGCTGATTTTAAGTTTTCCTTTCCTTCCAGTACTGGAGTTCCCCGTACATCCCCAGCAGGGATATTTACCGCTTTATCCTCAGCCGCTACAAGCGCCTGCATTATTTTATTTTCAATATTTAGCCCGCTTTTATCAATAAAGTTTTTTATCTGATGTTCTATTGTCTGTGCAGTCACTCCAGTTCCGGGTTTCAAAGTAATTTCCGCAGCCAATTGTTTTACTTCCATCACAGCCGACTTTACAGTCTCCAACATTTTATCAATTACTGGATCTCCTGTTTTCGCATTTAGTATTTCTTCGTTTCCAGCTATCACAGCGTTTAAATTTGCCATTGTTTTATTCAATTTCATATCATCTTTAAAATAGCGCCCCATCATATCTACAAAATTATCATTTTCTACTGGCAAGTTTCTTGATTTTAGAAAAACTACAGCTTCAATTACCGATTCTATGTCCACGCTATTTCCTGATTTTAGTGATTGATATGCCTGAAGTTTTCCCTGAATAGGTTGTGGGGTTACCGTTTCAGTTTGCTTAGCCACTACTCCAGTGGGTTTCAAACTATTATCTCCCTTTACTTCCATTAAACCCGTTTTTATCGTGTCAATAACAGCCGCCAAATTTTCCCGCACACGCCCAACTAAAACAGGAATTTCCGTAAGTGGTATAGCAGTTTTTATTTCTGCCAGCACTCCCTTAATTGTCTCTCCCAAGTTTACAAGTTCCTGCTTTATCACCGCAGTTTGTGGCAAATTTTTTATTTCAGGGGAAGCCAACAGCGTCTCCACATTGTTTTTTACCATATTAATATCCGCCTCAAGTTTAATAAACATTTCCACTGGAGTTTTTAAACTCGGACTATTTACTGCCGCCAACTCGCTTTGAATATTTTCAAAGTTTGCTTTCAAAGCAGCTATCACTTCTGCCCCTTTGAGTGGCACAAATGCCACCGTATCTGTTTTTTCAGGAGTGGGACTTGTAAAAGCTCCCGTTATCTCATCTGCTATATTTAAGGTCTTATTGGAAAGCACCGCTTTAAAATTATTTGATAATGCCTGATTATTTACAAAGGTAGGCGCGTTTTCAAGCATACTGCTAATATTCATAAATTTTATTTGAATAGCCCCAGCATCTTTTATTAGTTCAATGTTAGGCGTAATGGTTGCGTTTGCTTGTGTTTGTTTCAAAACAGCGCTGATCGCCTCGGCCTGCGGTTGAGTAATTTCTCCAGAAGCCACCGCCGCCTTGACCAGATTCAAGATAAGTGGTTCGTTGGCCGCCTTTAGGGTTATCAGCATATCCTTTCCTGTTGCCCTGACAGTGACTTCCCCTGCCTCCATAATCTGTTTATTAATTTCTATTCCAGCATTTACTTTATTTGTAAAATTCAAAAGTTTGACAGCATTATTCAGCGCCACAGCCGCCTGCTGTGGTTCTGTTTTTTGCGCAAGTCCATTATCAAGTTTCAATAAGTTTAAAAGTATATCTTCTTTAATCTGCGGCAACTGAGGCACTGTTTGTCCTGGCGCATTTGTCAACTCAATTCCCTTTGCCTGAATAAAATTATTCAAAACGCCATTAACCGCTTCCATATTTTGTTTTGTTACAGGCAAGGAGTAATCAATCAGTTTTTGAGCCACATAAATATTTTGCTCATTTACAGGAACTTTTATATTATTAAGAACGCTTATTATTTGCTCAGGGGTGACACTTTTAAAAGCGTCAGGAGTGACAGCAATTTTTGGAAGAATAGTATTTACATCCGGTGGTATGAGCTTCATAGTTGTTTTTCCATCAAGGTTCATAACCGACACATTTATTATATCGCCTTTTTGCAGAGTGGACCCTTCAGGCAATTGAGAAACAATATTAAAGCCTTTAAAGTTTATTATTGCTTTATTATCCGCCGCCAGAATATCCACCACTCTGCCGGTCACCACATCTCCCTGCTTTAAAGTGGCCAAAAAATCCTGTATTTTTTTGTCCGGAGACATGAAAAGTTCAAGTAAGTTCCCTTGCGCTCCGTCAATTCTCATTTTCCACCTTTTATCTTTTTTACAAACTTTATATTTAATACCTGCTTAATATATCGGTATAAACCGCTAAACCTTTACTGTTTTTTTATATTCTTAATCAGTTGAATTTCAGCCATAGACAACCCTGTTATCTTTGAAATTTCAGTGCTTTCCATTCCTTGTTTCAAAAGTCCGCCTGCATACTCGTATTTGCTTTTACTTTTAGCTTTGCTTGTCTTGTTATCGGGTATATCAAATTTTGCTTTCCCCTTATACATTGCCCCCACCTCTG
>CAILUR010000054.1 GCA_903837445.1 uncultured bacterium
CCCCTGTTATGAAAAAATTAATATTTTAAAGTTTTTATAATTTTTTTAACTTCGTAGATTTTATTGGCTTTCATATATTTATTTATTCCTTTTACCACATTCCCTGCCGCCGCAGGATCAACAAAATTGGCGCTTCCCACTTGTATAGCGGTAGCTCCAGCAATGAGAAATTCAAGGGCATCTTTCTCATTCATTATTCCGCCTATTCCGATAACCGGTATATTAACCGCTTTTGATACTTTATGCACCATAGCCAAAGCCACTGGTTTTATTGCCGGGCCTGAAAGCCCTCCATAAATATTTGAAAGCACTGGCTCCCTTTTTTCAATATCTATAGCCATACCAATAAGCGTATTTATTGCTGACACTGCGTCAGCGCCGTACTCTTCACAAGCACGCGCTATGTCTTCTATGTTTCCAGTATTGGGCGAAAGTTTAATAATAACAGGCCGGTCAAACACCTTTTTAATACCTGTAATAATTTCATTTATTACAACCTTGTCAGAGGCGAACTGAATCCCGCCTTTTTTCACATTGGGACAAGATATATTTACTTCCACTGCCGCTACCGCAGTATTTGCCAAAGCCGCTGCCACCGCAATATACTCTTCAGCACAGGTGCCATAGATATTTGCAATCACTGGAGTTTTAAACTTTTTTAGTTTCGGGAGTTTTTCATTAATAAAAACTTCTACTCCAATATTTTGTAGTCCTATAGCATTTATTATTCCGCCTGTGACTTCCACTAGCCGTTGAGGTTTATTCCCTTTTTGTGGCTTTAAAGAGAGGCCTTTAACTACAATGTCACCCAATGAATTCAAATCAAGATATTCTTCAAACTCAAGTCCATACCCAAAAGTCCCAGAAGCGGTCATAACAGGATTTTTAAGTTCAAGGCTCCCGATTTTTACTGTGGTGTTTAGTTTAGTCAATTTTTATCTCCGTTTTCTATTTGTTCTGATGGTTCAGGAACTTTTTCAATTTTTTAGTTGCCTCGAGGTCCACTAAAAACTATTTTTTCCACATCAAACACTGGACCTTCTTTGCAGACCCTGACATTTTCCGTGCCTTTCGGAGTTTTCACTTCAATCACGCAACTTAAACAAGCGCCTAAGCCACACCCCATATATGCCTCAAAGGCTCCTAACACTTTAACATTTTTTTTAGTCCCAGCAAGTTTCTGGATTGCAAACAACATTTGTTCCGGTCCACAAGCATATATCAAAGTGTTGTCTTTCAGTTGTGTTTTTAAAATTTCTGTGACAAAACCTTTTGTTCCACAAGACCCATCTTCGGTAGCTATCACGCCTTGATACTCTTCAAATTTCTTTTTATGTATAACACAGGACTTATTTCTTGCGCCCTGTATTACTTTTATCCCTTTTTTCTTTAGTTTTTTTGCTAAAAAATGCAGTGAAGCAATCCCTGTCCCTCCACCTACAAGAATAACCTTCTTAAATCCTTTAGGTACTTCTGGATAAGTATTCCCCAGAGGGCCTAAAAAATTAAGCGCCTCCCCTTTCTTTTTTCCTGATAGCAGTTTAGTGCCTTCTCCTGTAACTTTATAAATCACTTCCACCGTGTTGGCGGTAGCATCAAATATTGAAAAAGGTTTGCGTAAAAAAGGAACAAGCGTTTCAGAAACTCGGAGATTTATAAACTGCCCTGGCTTGGCTTTTAAAGTTTTTTTTGTTTTCAATTTTAAATGCCAAATAGCAGAGGCTATCTCTTTATTTTCCGTCACTATCGAGTCATAATACATAGCCTTTCTCCTTTTAGCGGTCTAATTTCTTATAAAACATTTTATGCTTTATAATACTCCTGAATACTCTTAATTGTAATGTCCTTTTTCTTCATACTCTCAATAGCTGTTACTATTGCCTGTGCGCCTGACATAGTTGTCGTGTATGGCACACCCATCATAATAGCGTGGCGTCTTATTTCAAAATCATCTGAACGGGGGCCCTTGCCTACTGGCGTATTTAATATCAGATTTATCTGTTTATCTTTTATCATGTCTGTGATGTTCGGCCTGCCTTCGTGGACTTTGAGTACTTTTTTCGCTTCTATCCCTGCTTTAATAAGAGTATTGGCAGTGCCTTCTGTAGCGTATATACCAAAGCCCATATCTTCCAAGTTTCTTGCGGTGGACACTATGGACCGCTTATCTTTATTTTTTACACTTATAAAGACATTTCCCTTCATAGGCAGTCTCTGTCCAGCCGACAACTGCGCTTTATAAAACGCATGCCCAAAATCCATATCTATTCCCATAACTTCTCCCGTAGATTTCATTTCAGGTCCGAGAACTGTATCCACTCCAGGAAATTTGTTAAAAGGAAACACTGATTCTTTTATGGCCACATGTTTCATATTTCTAAATTCTTTTACTCCCAGTTCTTTTATTGTTCTGCCACACATTATTTTCGTGGCTATCTTTGCCCAAGGAATCCCTGTAGCTTTGCTGACGAAAGGAATAGTCCTTGAGGCACGGGGATTAACTTCCAGCACATACACTGTATCGCCTTTGTCCCCGGTCTTTATAGCATACTGCGTATTCATAAGTCCTTTTACCTGTAACTCTAGCGCCATTTTTGTCGTGTATTCTTTTATCTTGTGTATGACATCGGTTCTTATGGTAAAAGTAGGTAGCACGCAAGCGCTGTCTCCTGAGTGTATTCCCGCTTCTTCAATATGCTCCATTATCCCAGCGATGACCACTTCTTTACCATCACACACGCAATCCACATCCACTTCCACAGCATCTTCCAAAAACTTATCGATCAAGACTGGATGCTGTTCAGAAACTACAAACGCTTCTTTGACAAACTTTTCAAAAGACTCATCATCATAAACTATTTCCATTGCACGCCCACCCAACACATAAGATGGTCTGACCAGCGCAGGATAGCCAATTCGTTTTATTATTTTTTGCGCTTCTTTCAATGACTTCGCAGTTCCATTTTCTGGTCTTGGAATTCCCAGTTTGTTGAGAATTTTATCAAATTTTTTCCTATCTTCGGCTATATCTATGCTCACCGGAGAGGTCCCCATTATTTTTATTTTCTTTTTATACAGAGGCATAGCAAGTTTAAGCGGGGTCTGCCCACCAAACTGCACTATAAACCCAGCCTCTTTGCCCTCTTCATCTGCTATGTTCTGCACATGTTCCATAGTGAGTGGCTCAAAATAAAGTTTATCCGAAGTATCGTAGTCCGTGGAAACGGTTTCGGGGTTGCAGTTTACCATAGAGGCTTCATACCCTTCTTCACGCAGAGCAAAAACTCCGTGCACACAGCAGTAATCAAACTCAATTCCCTGCCCAATTCTATTTGGCCCCCCGCCAAGGATAACTGCTTTTTTCTTTTTTGACACTGGGTTCTCGTTTTCCTGTTCATAAGTTGAATAGAGATAAGGCGTAAAGGTCTCAAACTCCGCGGCGCAAGTATCTACCATTTTATACACCGGTTTTATTTTTAGCTGTTTTCTTATTTGTCGCACCGCATCTTCTTTCATTCCAAAAATATAAGCCAGTTGATAATCTGTATACCCATATTCCTTTGCCATTTTTATCAGTGGACGCATAGCCGCTTTATTTTCTTTTGTTATTTTCCCATACCGAGTTTTTGCATTTAAAAGTTCTTTTTCAAAGTTTATAATTTCCTGCATATTATTCAAAAACCATCTGTCTATTTTAGTAATCGCATATATTTCTTCCACAGTCATACCTTTTTTGAAAGCATACTTTAAATAAAATATTCTCTTTGAACTCGGAATCATTATAAGTTTTTTTATTGTCTCCATAGTGAGAGTATTCAAATCAGCTTCTTTTCCATCTGCCCCCCACCCATATCTGCTTTCTTCCATAGAGGCAAGGGCTTTTTGAAGCGACTCTTTAAAAGTTCTGCCTATCGCCATAACTTCGCCGACTGACTTCATTTGAGTATTCAGCTCGTCTTTCGCCTCTCTAAACTTTTCGAAAGTAAACCGAGGAATTTTAGTGACCACATAATCTATAGTAGGTTCAAATGAGGCAGGAGTATATTTCGTGATATCATTGGGAATCTCGTCCAGAGTATAACCTACTGCCAGTTTCGCCGCCATTTTTGCTATAGGAAAGCCAGTAGCTTTTGATGCCAACGCCGAAGACCGCGACACGCGAGGGTTCATTTCTATTATTACTATCCGGCCATTTTCAGGATTTACTCCAAACTGAATATTCGAGCCGCCAGTATCCACCCCAATCTCTCTTATAATAGCTATCGAAGCATCTCGCATTATCTGATACTCTTTGTCTGTCAAAGTCTGAGCTGGTGCCACTGTTATAGAATCTCCAGTATGCACTCCCATAGGATCAAAGTTTTCTATAGAACAAATAATCACGACATTATCTTTTAGGTCGCGCATTACTTCAAGTTCATACTCCTTCCACCCGAGTATGGATTCTTCCAAAAGTACTTTTCCTACTGGCGAATCTTTCAACCCATTAAACATTTTTTCTTCAAATTCTTGAATGTTGTAAGCTATTCCGCCGCCTGTGCCGCCGAGGGTGAAAGCAGGTCTGATTATTACTGGAAACTTTATTCTCTCCACGGCTTTTAAGGCCTCTTCCATAGAACCCACATACTCGGAATCAGGTACATCCAACCCTATTTTTTTCATAGCCTGTTTAAAAAGTAATCTGTCTTCGCCTTTTCTTATGGCCTCAATATTTGCGCCTATGAGTTCTACTTTATATTTTTTAAGAATTCCCTTTTCGTGAAGTTCCACAGCAAGATTTAAAGCGGTCTGCCCTCCAATAGTCGGCAACAAACAATCAGGGCGTTCTTTTGCGATAATTTTTTCAAGGACTTCTACAGTCAGCGGTTCAATATAAGTTGCATCTGCAAACTCAGGGTCTGTCATAATGGTAGCCGGATTTGAATTCACCAGCACCACTGTATAGCCCTCTTCTTTTAGAGCTTTACAGGCCTGTGTGCCTGAATAATCAAACTCACAGCCCTGTCCTATAATAATAGGTCCAGAACCTATTAAAAGTATTTTATGAATGTCGGTTCTCTTTGGCATTGTATTTCTCCTTTATCTATTTTCGTTTCATTTTTCTAATTTAAAGCATTAAGCCATTTTACTTACTCATACTCTCCACAAACTTTTTAAACACATGTTTGGCATCGTGCGGTCCTGCTGAAGCTTCAGGGTGATACTGGACCGAGTAGGCCTTCAGTTCTGGAGCTTCAAGCCCTTCGACTGTTTTATCATTTAGATTTAAATGAGTAATATTTACTTTATATTTACATTTTTTGAATGACTCAGCATCCACTGCAAAACCGTGGTTTTGGACAGTTATATCAATTTTTTTTGTTTGCATATCCATAACAGGATGATTAGCGCCCCTATGCCCAAATTTCATTTTATATGTTTTTCCACCAAGTCCGAGAGCTAAAAATTGATGTCCAAAGCATATTCCAAAAATAGGTTTTTTGCCAAGCAGGTTGTTAATAGTTTGCGCCACATATGGGACCCCTTGCGGGTCACCTGGTCCATTTGATATAAATATCCCATCCGGTTTAAGTTCAAGTATCCGTGCCGCACTTGTTGAGGCCGGCACTACCGTTACTTCACAATTCAAATCTGCAAATATCCGCAGAATGTTATATTTTATGCCGCAATCAAAAGCTACCACTTTTAATTTTTTATTATTTTCCATTATTTTTAAATACTTGTCTTCGTGTTCCATTATCTGCATTACTTTCATACCATGCGTTTTATCCCAAACATATTCTTTTTTCGTCGTCACTTCTTTGGCAAGATCAAGCCCCACTATTGACCGTGAAGCCTTTACTTTTTCTAAAAGCGTTTTTTTATTAAAATCAGTGGTAGAAATCATACTTTTTTGGGCACCATTATTTCTTATGTGGCGGGTCAACATTCTGGTATCTATGCCCTCTATGGCGATTATCTTGTGTTTCTTAAAATACTCTGCAAGCGTACCTTCTGAGCGAAAGTTACTTGAAATTTTGCTCATTTCTTTCATAACAAACCCCTCGGCTTGAGGTTTTTCCGACTCGGCATCATCGATGTTATATCCGTAATTGCCTATCTGCGTATAAGTCATATTTACTATCTGCCCTTTATACGAGGGATCAGTCAAGATTTCCTGATAGCCCATCATAGAAGTGTTAAAAACTATCTCGCCGAAAGTTTCCCCTTCATAGCCAGCAGATAAGCCTTCAAAACATGTCCCATCCTCAAGCATAAGTATTGCTTTACTCATTTTGGTCTCCTTTTAGTAATTAACCACAACCACACTAAATCATTTATTTTCGTAAACTATTCTTCCATTTTTTATGGTGTATTCAATTGTCCCTGTCATAGTGCGTCCGATAAACGGCGAATTTGTAGATTTAGAAGCAAAAAACTCTTCAGTTATTTTTACTGTCTTATCCATATTGGCGATTGTGATATCCGCATCCACGCCTTCGGTCAAGGTCCCTTTGTTTAATCTTAAAATTTTAGCAGGATTAATTGTCACCGCCGCAATGGCAGTTGAAAGTGGAACGGCTTTGCTTGCGATCAGTTCTTCCACCATTATGGAGAAAGCCGTTTCAAGCCCGATAATCCCGAATGCCGCTGGATTAAACTCTATGTTTTTGTCCAGTTCTGCATGTGGGGCGTGGTCAGTGGCGATAACATCTATTACCCCTTCTTTAATGGCTTTTTTTATAGCTTTTATATCTTCTTTCGAACGCAGTGGCGGACTCATTTTGAAATTTGTGTCATAGCCTTCCAAAGCCGAATCATCCAGTGCGAAATAATGAGGCGCTGTTTCCGCAGTCACCATAACTCCATTTTTCTTTCCCTGTCTGATAAGCTCGCAGGACCCTGCCGTAGACACATGTGCTATGTGAATTCTGGCATTCATTTCTCCAGCAATGATTATGTCTCTGGCTACCATTGTTTCTTCGGCTGCTTTGGGGATTCCTTTCAACCCAAGTTTCGTGGCATAAAAGCCTTCGTTCATTTGCCCTTCTCCCGAAAGGTTTTTATCTTCGCAGTGTTCTATCACTGGTATGTTAAATATCTTGCAGTATTCCAGTGCGCGTCTGAGAATCTCGGCATTCATTACCGGAGACCCATCATCTGAAATAGCCACCGCACCTGCCGTCACCAGCTCCCCGATAGCCGAAAGTTCTTCGCCTGCTCTGCCTTTGGTTATAGTACCGATTGGAAGCACATCTATCAACCCTGCTTCTTTCGATTTAAACAAAATAAAATCCACCAGCGCCTGATTATCTATAGGCGGATTTGTGTTCGGCATACAGCAGACAGTGGTGAAGCCGCCCTTTGCCGCTGCCCTCGCACCGCTGGCTATGGTCTCCTTGTATTCAAAACCGGGTTCACGAAAATGTACATGCATATCTATCATGCCTGGAATTACCAGACAGCCCTTGGCATCAATTACCTTTGCCCCTTTGTCAGAAATATTTTTCCCGACTTTTTCTATCTTTCCATTATTTACAAGCACATCCAGTTTGTCTTCTATTTTATTCGCTGGATCTACCACCAATCCGTTTTTAATTAATAATTTCATCTTTTTTACCTCCTCCCATTAAATAAAGTACAGCCATTCTGACTGCGACTCCGTTCGTGACCTGTTCATTTATTACCGAGTGAGGACCATCAGCCACATTTGGAGATATCTCAAGCCCACGATTCATAGGCCCAGGATGCATGACAAGCACATCCGGCGTGGCATATTTTAATTTTTCGGTATTTATGCCATAGAAAGCCGCATATTCGCGAGTAGTGGGAAATAAGTTTTTTTTCTGTCTTTCCAACTGTATTCTCAGAATATTAATTATATCCACATCTTTCAAAGCCGCTTTAAGATCATAGAAAACTTCGACTCCGAGTTTGTCAATATCTTTTGGGATAAGAGTAGGTGGTCCGACTACTCTAATTTTTGCGCCCATTTTTTTTAGTCCCCAGATATTAGAACGCGCCACGCGCGAGTGTGCCACATCTCCTGCTATGCAGACTATCTTTCCATCAAGTTTGCCTTTTTTTTCTATCATTGTAAACATATCCAACAAGCCCTGAGTAGGATGCTCGTGCATACCGTCTCCTGCGTTTATTACGGAAGATTTAATACGCTTGGCTAGATATTCTGGTACGCCAGAAGTCCCATGCCGTATGACCACCATATCTATCTGCATAGCTTCTATGGTGTTGATAGTATCCAGCAGGGTCTCACCTTTTACCACAGCGCTGGTGCTCACCGCAAGATTTAAAACATCCGCAGAAAGTCTTTTGGCCGCTATTTCAAAAGAAGTTTTAGTTCGTGTACTTGGTTCAAAGAAAAAATTTACTACTGTCTTTCCTTTAAGTGTGGGAACTTTTTTTACTGGTCTAAGTATCAATTCTTTAAAGGTCTTTGCGAGTTCAAGCACACTGACCATATCTTCTTTTGAGACATGTTCCAGTGCGATAAGATGTTTAAAAGCCATTCTCAGTTCCTCCTTTGAGAGTTATTTTCAGAAAGCATAACTTTGTCATCCGCTTCTTTTTCACTCATTTGGACGACAATTCCTTCAGAGAGCGAAGTCGGGACATTTTTTCCGACATAATTTGCCTGAATCGGCAGTTGCCTATGCCCGCGGTCTATCAACACCGCGAGTTGTATACTGCGCGGCCTACCAAAATCAATGAGCGCATCCATAGCCGCCCGAATAGTTCTTCCGGTAAAAAGCACATCATCCACAAGCACTATATCTTTGTCATCTATAGCAAAAGGGATTTCAGTAGCTTTTATTTGGATTTTCGAGTTGAGATCATAGTCATCACGGTATAAAGTAATATCCAGTGCGCCGATAGGCACTTTGATTTTTTCTATTTCTGCGATTTTTTGGGCGATTCGCTTAGCAAGAATGTCTCCCCTACTGCGAATACCTATAATTATAATATTAGAGGCGCCTTTATTTTTTTCGATTATTTCATGGCCAATTCTGGTGATAGCGCGATTGATCGCGTCTTTATCTAAAAGCTCGGTCTTGATTTTCTTTTCTTCCATATAGCACCGCCTTTTGAGAAATTAACCTTTAAGTTGGCGGCTAAAACCTGACGAGTATGGTTGCAGTGTCCAGCGGGAAGTTTGGGCATAAAAAAACCTTCTTCCCGCAAGGATGCAGTTAGAAGGCATAGTCTTTCAGCGCTTCCTTCCCGGCCTC
>CAILUR010000055.1 GCA_903837445.1 uncultured bacterium
TGATGGAGTCTCTGTTAGTTTACAATATTCTAAAACTATAAGAGTTAAATTAACAAAAGTTAGAGATAATAAAATTATTAAGAAACAAATAAAAACAGATGATTTAGAAAAATTAGATTATGATAGGAATTTATCAACAAAAGTAAATGATACTATTGTTCTTGGATTAGATCCAGGAAGAAATAACCTAGCATATGTAACATACTTTATTGATTCTAAAAATAAAAAATCATGGAGTTTAACAAGAGGTGCTTATTATGTAGACTCTGGAATACAAAAATTAAATAAAAAGAAAAACAAAGCTTTTAAAATATTAACAATAAAATGGAATGAACTCGGAGGAGAAAATATTGGTCTTACTACTTCGAAAACTTTAAATATTAAGGCTTATATATTAAAATATTCTAAATTTTCAGATGAATGGTGGACTCTTGCATTAAAAAGAAAAGAGTCCAGGGATAATTTACAACGATATATTGGTAAAAGACATGTTATGGATTCATTTTATTCAAAAATAAAAAAATATAAGTTGGATGATACTCACTACGCATCAGAAAATAGTTCATCATGGCGGAGGTGTGAAAAGGAATAGGTTTATGTTTACTTTTGAAACTGGGAATGACCGGTTACAGGACATTGTAAGTCAATAACTATAACACAGTATGATTATGGGGAATAAAAAGGAGTTGTCACCGGAGTCAGGTGTAGAACTGATCAGGACATTAAAAGACCGCTTTCACAAAAACATGAACCGCCATGCAGGACTGGATTGGGATAAGCTGCAGGCAAAGCTTGAAGTGGATGCCGAAAAACTCTGGTCGCTCAATGAAATGGAAAGCTCCGGCGGTGAACCGGACGTCGTTGGCCTGGATAAGAACACAGGCGAATATATTTTTTATGATTGTTCGGCCGAAAGCCCGAAAGCGCGCCGAAGTTTTTGTTACGACCGTGAAGCACTGGACTCAAGGAAAGAACATAAACCGGGAAACACCGTCATGGATATGGCGGCTTCCATGGGCATTGAACTCTTAACGGAAGAGCAATACCGCGAGCTTCAGAAGCTGGGAATTTTCGATACCAAAACATCAAGCTGGGTGAAGACACCGGATGCGATCAGGAAACTCGGAGGCGCAATCTTTTGCGATCGTCGCTACGGGTATGTCTTTGTGTACCACAATGGTGCCGACTCTTACTATGGAGTCAGGGGGTTCCGGGGATCGCTAAGGGTTTAAGGTAATAGAAGCTGCTAAATACCAATGTGCGAAAGAATCACCCGGCGGGAAGCAAGACGATAAATAACCAATGCCACTGCTCCCAAAGAGGCTTATTTACTGCCTGGAAGTGAGTGTTTTTATCAGTACAGGAGATTGGTTATAATGTGGCAGGATGGCGCAAACTCATCGAAAGCAGTCCCGGTACTAACAGGAATTGGGTGAAAAGCTTAAATTGATAGGAACGAAGAGTAGGGTGGGGGAGTCTTTTAGCCAAGGCTCTTTAGAGATATCGGTATGAAATGCCTCGCAGCCTGCCTGGCAGCTAATAGATAAAGGTCAGCATAAAAAAGACATAAGCACTAAAAATAGGAAAAATGAA
>CAILUR010000056.1 GCA_903837445.1 uncultured bacterium
CGTCCGATCAGTCTGGGCAGGCGATGCTCCGTCCGATCAGTCTTCACAGCCCGACCACCAGTGAGCTGCATGGCGCCTCACTTCCTGCCGTACCTCCCTGCAGGCGCCGCCGGAAGTGAAATCCTTTGGATCCTCAAATTTTAACACTACGCTGTCCTTGTCATAAAAATGCCCCAGATATTTAAAGGAAGCGTTAGGGAACTCGCTTGTAAAACCATGTCTCATTTCAGCTTCAGTCAGCTTGCCTTCCATAAGAAGTTTTATAGCAGAATCAATATTGGCATCAAACCTTTTTACTTTTCTTTGGAGCGGGGTCACTGCAAGCTCACTGCAAGGCATAAAAGTCCCGAGGCGCTTATCCACAAGTTTGTTATAAAAAAAGACATTTATGTAAGCCGGGCTGAAAAAAAATGAGTAAGCCCAAAACCCCCCTGTCACAACGAGAAAAATTATGATAACTGTCGCTGAAATTTTAGATAAAAGTTGTTTTGCTTTTTCCTTTTTCATAGGTGTTGTCCTTCCATATTATTAATAAGATAAGAATACTTATACAACAGAGAAAGGACTATGTCAAATAAAAAGGAAGCACGGTTAAAAGCAAGTTATATTTTTTGTATTGAAATACTCCCATTTTTGTTATATTCTTTAACAGTAGGGTGTTATTGCCCTTAAATCACTTCATAAAATAGAGGTTTTAATTGAAAAACATACCCATATTTCCTGACTTTGCGATGTTCGGACTTGAGCATAAGGTCTCTTTCGAAACAGCCCTGAAAGCCTTTCAACCGCGTATTTCGGAATATACTTTTTCGGAAATATTTGCCTGGCGCGGGACCCGTGGCACTATGATAAGTGCTATTAACGGTAATATAATTTTAAAATTTCATAAAGAAAACGATGTGTTTTTGAGCGAACCGATAGGAAACACGCGCATTCCCGAAAGCATAAAACAGGCCCTTGAGTGGATGAAAAACAATAATGTGAATGCTACGGTTTTTGGAGCGACTCCTGAGATAATAGAGACCTTTGGCGAGAAAAAGGAATGGTTTAACATAGAAGATGATCGTGCGGATTATGATTATGTGTATGAGGCAAAGGAACTGGCTGAACTTGCTGGAAGAAAGTATGATGGTAAACGCAATCATTTAAAACAGTTTAACAAAAATTATGCATATGAGTTTGTGGACATGAATGAGCAGAATGTGGCAGAGTGCATAAAGTTTCAAGATAAGTGGTGCTTTTTAAAACCCTGTGAGGAAGGCACGCTTTTGCATGAAGAAAACCTCGCAGTTATGGAAATGCTTACAAATTTTGGAAAATTATCTGCGATAGGCGGAGTGTTGAAAATTGACGGACAAGTGGAAGGGTTCACTATTGCTGGAGAATTGAATGCTAATACAGTGGTGGTGTATGTGGAAAAAGCCAATCATGATTTTAAAGGAATATATCAGGCACTAAATAATTTGTTTGTAAAGAAAAGTTTAATTAAATACACTTATATAAACAGAGAACAAGATGTGGGAGATGAAGGGTTGCGAAAAGCAAAACTATCTTACAGACCAGTATTTTTGGTAGAAAAAAAATTGATAAGGCTTAAATAAATATGGAAATTAGAAATAAGGCGAGGGGAAAAAATATGCCCAATGAAATAGTTATTGAAACAAAAGACCTGCGTAAGACATATAGCTCCGGTTTTATGGGGCACAGGAAAACAGAGGCGATTAAGGGAATTTCTATGAGCGTCAAGCGGGGCGAGATCTTTGGCGTGATTGGACCTAATGGGGCAGGTAAAACCACTTTTATGAATGTGCTTATGGGACAGCTACTTGCTGACCACGGCATCGTAAAAATATTAGGC
>CAILUR010000057.1 GCA_903837445.1 uncultured bacterium
CCCTGTTCATAGCGAGATATTCTGTGTTCTTGTAAATGCCGCGTTTGCCCTGACATAATTGCATAAGAGTGCCTAAAAAGTCCGCAGGCGTTATAAGTGAAAGTCTTACATAAGGTTCTTTTATTTCGCCAATTTTACTTGCATAAGGAAATTCTGACGGGCTATCACAAATCAGTTCTGCCCCTGTGGTGGTATAAATTTTGTATTCTACATTTGGGGCAGTGGCTATAAGGTTTAAATTATATTCGCGTTCAAGGCGTTCTTGCACGATTTCCATATGCAAAAGGCCTAAAAACCCACAGCGATAACCAAAGCCCAGCGCATCAGAAGACTCGGCCTCGAAATGCAAAGAAGAGTCATTGAGCTTAAGTTTCAGCAAAGCATCTTTTAGTTCAGCGTATTGTTCGGAAATTACTGGGAAAAGTCCGCAGAAAACCATAGGCTGTATTTCCTTATAACCAGGCAAAGCCACAGCGCATTCACGATTTTTTTCTGTTACGGTATCGCCGATTTTTACATCTGATAAGGAGTTTATGCCTGCCACGATATACCCGACTTCTCCGGCTTTAAGTTCATCAGTGTCAAGCATAGCGGGTTTAAAAATACCGATATTTGATACGGCCCAGTTTGTATTAGAGGCCATCATATTTATAGTCATACCTTTTTTTAGAATGCCGTCATAGACACGAACAAAAACTATGACCCCTTTGTAATAGTCAAAAGTCGCATCCATAATGAGCGCTTTTAAAGGTCTATTAATATCGCCTTCAGGTGGTTTTAAGCGTAGAATTACAGCTTCAATAATTTCTTTTATTCCAATGCCTTCTTTCGCACTGCAGGCAATGGCTTCATCGCCTGGAATCATAAGTATTTCCTCAAGTTCGTGTTTCGTTTTTTCAATGTCCGCTGCAGGCAGATCTATTTTATTTATGACAGGAATTAAAAAGACATGATTGTTATTGGCAATATAAGCGTTTGCCATAGTCTGTGCCTCAACACCTTGTGAGGCATCTACCACGAGCAGGGCACCTTCGGAGGCCGCGAGCGAGCGGGACACTTCATAAGTAAAGTCCACATGCCCAGGAGTGTCTATGAGGTTAAGTGTATATTCCTGATTTTGAAAAACATATTTTATCTGCACGGCTTTGGCTTTAATGGTAATGCCTCTTTCGCGTTCGAGTTCCATAGAGTCCATCATTTGGTCTTTCATTTTACGCTTTTCTACTGAATTAGTAATATCCAGCAGGCGGTCTGCCAGAGTGGACTTGCCGTGATCAATATGCGCTATGATGGAAAAGTTTCTTATAAATTTCATATACTTATTGTCCACTGAGTCCCTCCGCTGTTGCTGTGATTTTAAAACTATTTTCCTGAATAATATTGCTTTGTAAAACTTGTGCTGGCACAAGATGATGAAGTCTTGAAGCTTCTTCTACTTTGATATACTTAAAATCAAAATATTTTTGCTGTGTCTGCGAACTTCCACATTGTAACATAAAAGCTATCATGGTCATATTTTCTTTATTCCACTCGCGTTTATTAAAACGGATTTGAAAATTTATTGTTTTTTCTTCGCCCGGCAGTAGTTTGAGTCTGTTGACAATGTTTCCAAACATTTCTATATCGGAAGGATTAAACAGTTTAATGTGATAATCCATAGGTTTATTGGAAGTGTTAGTGACTACTATCTCCACAGTGAAAATCTCGCCTTGTGCGACACGGTCAGGCAGGTCCCATCTCACTTTAAAAGGAAAATAGTTTTGTTTTTCGCGGAGATAAGAAAAAGATGTGGCGCCTGTGATTGCCCACTCAAGTTCGTTGAAAGGCCCGCTTGTGGAAGCCATAAAGGCGCGTGTTAAATCGTGCCAAAAAAGTCCGAGAGAAGGATTTACAGGTAAGAGGGTATCTACTGCCAACTTCTGTCGTAAATAGTGTTCTTCAGGACCAGATGGCACAAGCGTGTTTCCAAGAAGGTTCCAGTCCACGCATTGACCTACCACAAGTGAAGTCTGCCCAGCAAGTAAATAATCGCGCCACTCATTTATCATTATGGGATACCCGATTTTATCTATGGAATAAAACATGCCTCCATTCATAGAAATACCAGCATCTATGAACATAAGCGGATCTTGTCCGTGTTGTTTTCCCTGTTTCCAAGTGAGGTTAAATACCCACATTGGTTTTGTGACTCCTGCATTGGTGATTATGCTCTTAATGATTTGAGACATTTTATGAGCTCTCCACCATTGCCAAAGTTCAGTGACTTTCATATCTTTTTCTTTTTGTATTTTTTTCCCGAGCCAAAGCATATGCGCATCTTTAGAAAGAGTTTCCCAGTCCACAGGCAGGTTTGGGAGAGGCATTTCAGAAACAAACTCATTTACATATTCATAGCCGCCGAAATCAGTGCGCATATAGTCCAAACCTATATAATCTACATTGGGGTTTTCATTTAATTTACGGACAAGAGCAGTTATGTCAGCGATGCGTTTATCATCTTTGATAGAAATATATATCATGGGTTTTAAAGTATCATCCGCTTCATTATAACCTGTAGTGAGGGCATAAGGCGACAAGTCCTGTCTGTTGCCCGGCATAACAAAACTGGTTATCCAAGCACCGTATTTTATGCCGTATTTATGGCATTCAGCTCCAATGGGGGAGACTTGATTTAATGACTGTTTGGCCCAAGGAAAATTTTCAGGATCAAAATTATTCCATATTTGAGATTGTCCGACGCAGTGCCACATGGCGGAGGCACCCATAAAATTTGCCCAAAGCACATAATTTTCCCAAAGCTTTACGGTTTTTCCATCCATACCAGGCACATGTTGTATAATGCTCTCACCGGGTTCTATGTTCATCACACAAAATCCTGGGGGGAGAGCAGGTGGCTCGCGTTTTGTAATTTTAAAAAACACAGGACTGGAGGCTTTGTTATTTCCGTGGCTTAACACAACTACAGCTTTATATTCGCCCAGTTCTGGGTTCCAGGGAATAGGCCAATAACCTTCCCATTTTTTTGAAGTGGGATTGTAGCGCAGAGTTATCTGAAAGGTTTCTCCAACAGTTTTAATGAGTTTGTTTTTAAAAAATAGTTGGGCTGTACAACGATAAGAAAGCGGAGTAAGAGAAGAAGCTTCTTTTGAGTCGCAGTAAATACTTACAATTTCATAGCGCAGATATGTGGGCTTATCTGTGGAAAGCCTTATATCCAAAGCTTTTGTTGTGGTAATAAATGTGAAAAATAGTATAATAAATAAAAATATTTTTTTCATAAGCTCCACGCGAAAAACGATTAAATTGCTTGTTCAAGATAAGAATTATATAGAGATTTTTGGTTGTGTCAAG
>CAILUR010000058.1 GCA_903837445.1 uncultured bacterium
AGGATAAAAGCTGGAGAAGATTTTATAGAACTGGCAAAGAAATACTCTGAAGACGCCACCACACGGGAGGCAGGCGGGGAACTGGGCTACTTTGGAAAAGGCGCTATGGTACAGGAGTTTGAGCAGGCAGCTTTTCCACTTTCTGTCGGAGAGGTCTCAGAACCGGTCAGAACAGTGTACGGATATCATATAATTAAAATAGATGAAAAAAGAAAGATTACCTATGAAGATTCAAAAGATAAAATAAAAAAAATGATAGAAGACAGAAAGAAAAAAGAAATCTTTGAAGCCGTTATAAAAACACTCAAAGAAAAATACGAAGTAAAAATAAAATAAGTCGAGGGGCGGTTTTAAACACCCCTATTTTAAAGCGGAGTTATTATGCCCTTAGGTCTAAAGACAGCGCTCAGCCTTGCGGTGGTATTTATTTTTGTATCGTGTGCCCCGCAACAGGCAGTCAGAAAAAATGCCCCACAAAATGTGGTGGCACAAGAGCGTATAGACATAAGTGAGGATGAGGTTAAATATTGGCAAACCCAAGCCACCCTTGCTAAAGACACTGTGAGCAGGGCTGAAGCTGAGTTTTGGGTGGGGCAGTATTATTTTAATAAAAATGAAGAAAAACCTATGTTTGCTTATTTTGAACAAAACGAAAAATATTATAAAGATACTATCTGGGGGTATTTGTCTTCTCTGCGCCTCGCCCAGTACTATCAGAAGAAAAATAATGCCGAGGCGTATTTAAAAAAACTCAGTTATCTTCTTGATGGGCTGTTGCAGTTTCCAGAGTTTGCACCGACCATAAAACAAAAAGTGACTGAAATGCTTACCTCTCTGGACGATGCGAGCTTGAATACCCTTTATTTAAAACACGCACATAAGATCATAGACGAGAAGGTCTTAGCGCTCTTACTGACTCGTGCTGAAGGCACAAAGGATTATGAAACATATTTAAAATATGGCGCGATATATCTAAATGATTTTAAAGACGGCGAAAATTATGCAAGCATTATTGAAAAGTTTAAAATATATGGAAACTTTAAACCTGTCGCTGCAAACAAACTGGCTGTCATAATTCCTATGGCGGACAAACATATGGATATCGGGACTGTGATTAAAAATAGTATAGATATGGCGCTGTCAGAAATAAATGCGCAACGCGCTGAAACTGATAAAATAGAACTGTTTTATGTGGACGAAACAAATGAGGCAGGCCTGGTTGCAAATATGACAAAACTTATTGAAGACCAGCAAATCATAGCAATTTTAGGACCTCTATATTCAAAAACAGTGACAAAACTTATGCCCTTACTTGACAGGTATGGAATAAGTATGTTTTCTTCCACTGCGGCACAGCAGGAGCTTGACAACAAGAGTGCGTATTTTTTCCGTAATTGTTCCACCGCAAAAGGCGAGGCATATGCTATTGCTAAATATATGTATTGGGATAGTGGTATAAAAAATGCAAGTATTATTTATCCTGACAATACTTACGGCAGTACTCTGCGCAAGTTTTTCGTGGACAAGTTCACCTCGCTTGGTGGCACTATAATAGGGGAAGCTTCTTTCGGACCAAAGACTACGGATTTTCAGGCGCAGATAGTGGGAGCGGGAGGTATTAATACAGGCCTCTTCAAAGAAAAACGCGCGGATGAACAAATGGAAATAAATCGGATAATGGATAGCGCTGGAAAAAAAGCGCTGGATAAAATATATTCTTATTTTAAGATAATGCCTGAACTTGCTCCCATAGTAGGAGAGGCAACTGCCACTACAAAAACCTCGGAAGCCACGACGGTGGCTATTCTTCACTTGGCACCACAGGGAGAAGATGTAAAAAAGTTTAAATTGGATACAGATATGACTGTTAAAATGAGTTATGCGCTTGCCAAAGGAAAAAATATAAATGTGATAAAGCAAAAGACCGTTGATGCCACGCTGGAGGATATAGGCATAGGCTATGAAGAAATTGACAGGGAGTTTGCTATGTCAGCGGCCCGGCAACTTAATGCAAAGGTGCTTATATGGGGGACCATAAAGGAAGGCAAAAGCAATACTCCCACCGCAAACTTCATGCCAGTGGAAATTCAAGTGGATGCGAAAGGAAACTCCACCCCGATTTATAAATTTACAGAAGAGGACTATTATAATTTTGATGTGGTGATACATATTATCTCAGTGGCGGATGAACAACAAATGGATGAGATTACTTTTAGGTATAGTAAAATAAAAGAACCGGCAAGCAATCCGAAAAAAATAGAGGCCATATACGCGCCGTGTTCAGATAAAAACATGATAATGCTCAGACCGCAGTTAAATTTTTATGATTTGGATGTGCCTATTTTTGGGAGTGAGGCCTTAGCGAGTGGGTATATTTCTGAATATCGTGAAGATGCGCTGGGCGTGACATATCCCGCTACCTTTTATGATGAGGACACGGATGGCACGGCAAAAACTTTTGTGGACACCTATGAAGAACGCTATGCCAGCAAGCCAGGAGTCATAGCGGCAAACTCGTATGACTTAATGAAAATTGCTGGAGTGTTACTGGCTAAAAAAATAAAGTCCCGGGAAGAATTTAAAAACGAGTTAAAAGCGCTTTCGGGGTATAGAGAAGTCACTGGTAATTTTATGTTTGATAGCGAAGGCTCACCAGTCAAAGAATATTATCTTATGAAAGTAGACACAGATAAAACCAAACTCCTAAAAAAAGAGACGGGGAACTAAAATGCCACAATACAATCGACTTAGAGGTACAAAGGATGTAATTCCAGCACAGACACAGTTATGGGAACAGATAATAATGAAAGCGGCGCGGACGCTAAAACTTTATGATTATTCGCTAATAGTGACACCAGTGATAGAAGAGACCGCTTTATTTATAAGAGGCGTAGGCGAGGGCAGTGATATTGTAATGAAGGAAATGTATAATTTTCAGGATAAAAAAGGGCGGGAAATAGTACTGCGGCCTGAAGGCACAGCCTCGGTGGTTCGCGCCTATATAGAAAACAGCTTACCTGTAAAATCAAACTTATATTATATCGGACCTATGTTTAGATATGAAAAACCGCAAAAAGGGCGCGACAGAGAATTTTATCAGATAGGGGTAGAGAGTTTTGGAGACCCCACACCGTATAAGGATGCGGAAACAGTAAAACTGGCTGAAACCTTTTTAAAAGAATTGGGAATAAATGCTTTTGAGATTCAGGTAAATTCTACAGGGTGCAAAGAGTGCAAACCCAAATATATAGAAGTACTTTTGAACTTTTTAGAACCACGGAAAGCAATGCTCTGCGAGGACTGCCTAAAAAAAATAGAACGCGGTGCGGCGATAAGAGTGTTGGATTGCAAAAATGAAAAATGTCGTGAAACAGTTATGTCAGCCCCACTGGTCACTGCACATTTGTGCGAGCCGTGCGACACCCATCATAAATTATTTTTAGAAGCCTTGAAAATAAATGGAGTAAAATTTATTGAAAATCCACGCATAGTCCGGGGCTTGGATTATTATACAAAAACAGTTTTTGAATTTATCACTGACAAAATAGGCGCGCAACAGAACACTATTTTGGCAGGCGGGCGCTATGATAATCTGGTGTGGGAATTGGGCGGCAAAAAAACTCCAGCAGTGGGGTTTGCCGCTGGAGTGGAACGCATAGCAGAAGTAATCAATGCTGGCGGGGGATTTACAACAGAAGATAAAGTGGATATTTTTGTGATAACGGATAAACAATATATTAAAAACGCTTATGCGCTGGTAAATACTTTGCGTGAAAGTGGGATAAAAGCGGTAATGAGTTACGAAGAAAAAAGTTTCAAGTCCCAGTTTAGAGAAGCGGATGCGAGAAAAGCAAAATATGCCGCGATAATAGGGGAAACCGAAATTCAAAATAAAACAGTAATGCTGAAAAATATGGAAACAGGCGAACAAAAAGAGACCAATGAACAGGGAATAATAAACCTTTTTAAATAAAGAGTTTTTAAAATATTTCAAAACAAACTGAGGCAAACTTGAAAAGATTAAAAATAGCTATTACTATGGGCGACCCGGCTGGAATTGGACCGGAGATCATAGCCAAAATGTATTTAAACTATGACCTTTATAAAGTCGCGGATGTCTTTGTGATTGGCGACCTTTTTCCTATGCTGTCTGCCCAGCGCAGAATCAGTTCCAAACTTTCTATAAGACCTATGAGCAGTTTTTCCAAACTCAGCAGAGTTAAAAATACAATAAACCTTATGGATATGAAAGCCCTCGCCCTTAAAGATTTTTCTATAGGCGAAGCCACCGCAACACAAGGCAAAGCCTCCTTTGAATATATAAAAACTGCCATAAAGCTCGCTGTGGATGGTGATATAGATGCCATAGTGACAGCGCCTATCACCAAATATGCTTTGCATATGGCAGGAGTAAAGTATCCGGGGCATACTGAAATGCTTAGCAGTTTTACAAAAACAAAAAAATACGCTATGTTACTTATGAGTGATAAATTAAAAGTTGTTTTGGCGACTATTCATACTGGCATAAAAAATGTGCCAGGAAAACTTACCCCTAAAGGGATTTTTGATTTGCTGGTACTTACTGACAAAGCTCTGCGAAAAGATTTTGGTATAAGCAAACCAAGTATCGCTGTGTGTGGCTTAAATCCGCACGCGGGAGAAGCCGGGGCGTTTGGAAATGAAGAAATAAAAATAATAAAACCTGCGATAGCCAAAGCCGTCAAGGCAGGGATAAATGCGCAGGGCCCTTATTCAGGGGACACCATATTTCAAAAAGTGATTCATTCCAAAAGTCACGATGCAGTAGTCGCTATGTATCACGATCAGGGTTTAATCCCTTTAAAATTGCTTTCTTTTGAGACGGGAGTAAATGTCACGCTCGGGCTTCCAATAGTCCGCACCTCTCCTGATCACGGCACTGCCTACGACATAGCAGGGACGGCAAAAGCCTCGGAAAAATCCATATATGCGGCATTCAAAACTGCCATAGAAATAGTTAAAAATAGGAAAAGGAAAATAGAGTGAGGGGACTGGGCGAACAAAAGCGGGAAAATATAAACAAAAACTCAGGTGTAGAAAATGAGTAAGTTCCAACATAAAAAAAGCCTCGGGCAAAACTTTCTATATCAGCGGGAAAAAGTGGCACAGGTGGTGGAAGCGATGAACCCCACTCTGGAAGAAGCGTTTATCGAAATAGGACCAGGTACTGGCTATCTTACTGAACAACTGCTCCCCAAAGTAAAAACTCTCACTTGCATAGAAATTGACAGGCAGGCCATAGAAATTTTAAAAACTAAATTTGCGGACAAGACAAATATAGAAATTATTTATGCGGATTTTTTAAAATATGATTTAAAAAAGTTTTGTCTGGAAGCAGGGATTGGGCAACAAAAGTTAAAAGTGGCAGGCAATATCCCTTACTACATTACTACTCCTATTATAGAAAAACTTATTGAACACAAACACCTTATCTCAAAAGCTTATTTAATGGTGCAAAAGGAAGTAGCGGAGCGTATTATTTCGTCTGAAGGTAGCAAAGTGTATGGGTCGCTTTCTGTTTTCTGCCAGTATCACGCAGATTGTAAAATACTTCTTAACATAGACCGAGGCAATTTTTATCCAGTGCCAGAGGTGGACTCAGCTTTTATAGAATTGAATTTTGAAAAAAAAGAAAAAGTAGAGACGAAAAATGAGGACCTATTTTTTAAAATTGTCAGGGCTGGGTTTTCTCAGCGAAGAAAAATGTTTATCAATAATTTAAAGCGGGTGTTTGACACGACTGAAAATGCCGTGCGCCCAGCTTTTGAAAAATGTGACATAGAACTAAAAGCCAGAATAGAAGATGTCTCTATAAAAAAACTGGCACAGCTTTCAAATATAATGCTGGATTTAAAAATCCAATAAGGCGGTTGTGGAATGGACTTGTTTCCCATAGTTATGTTGCAAGAGGGAGAGGAAAAAAGAATCCTGGATGGGCATTTGTGGATTTTTAATAATGAGATTGCCACTATATCTCCTGGCACAAGAAACGGAGATATAGTCCATGTTTTGGATTTTAATGGCACCCCGCTGGGAACGGGCTATATAAACAAGAAATCAAAAATAACTGTTCGTTTGCTGGATTCGGCTGCAGATAATGGCTTTTCTGGCCTAGTGGAAGATATTTATAAACTGTTAAAGGCAAAACTGACTACGGCTGTCAAAAAAAGAAGCCATATAAAAAACACCAATGCTAAAAGGTATGTGTTTTCAGAAGCGGATTCACTGCCCGGGCTTATTGCTGATATGTACGGTAAAATACTGGTGATTCAAATTACTACTCTCGGTATGGAAAAACAAAAAGAAAAAATTGTGGCTATTTTAGATGAGCTTTTAAAACCTTCTGTGATATACGAAAAAAGCTTGTCGCCTTCACGAGAAAAAGAAGGAATGGAAAAAAAAGAAGCAATAATAAAACCGGAAACCGCAATAATAAAACCTGTGGAAATATATGAGAATGGTTTAAAATTTATTGTAGATTTGGTGCACGGCACCAAGACAGGGTTTTATCTTGACCAAAGGGACAACAGGGACAAACTGCAAAAATATTGTGAAGGCAAAAAAGTATTGGATGCCTTTTGTTATACAGGGGGGTTTAGTGCTTTCGCCTTGAAAGCAGGGGCTATGCAAACTCTGGGACTGGATACAAATGAAGAAGCCCTAAAAACCGCTGCCGATAATATGCGGCTCAACAAATTTGAAAAGTTTACTTTTGAAAAAGCAAATGTCTTTAATAAACTGCGTGACTTGGTGGCTGAGGAAAAAAAGTTTGGAGTAGTCATACTTGATCCCCCAGCCTTTTCAAAAACCAAAGAAGAAAAAGAAGGCGCGATAAAAGGATATAAAGATATTCATATGTATGGAATGAAACTGCTGGAAAAAGGTGGGCATCTTATGACTTTTTCATGCTCCCAGAATATAAGCAAGGAAGACCTGATAACGATAGTAAACGAAGCAGCGCAGGATGCCAGAATTTCAATAGAGTTTGTGGAGACGCTCACTCAGGCCACAGATCATCCTTATACAAGCCGAATTCCAGAGACCTTTTATTTGAAAGGGTTAGTGCTTAAAAGAAAATAAACTGCCGAGGTTTAAACTCAATAAAAGAGGTAATGGCCCGGATATGAAAATAGTCCTGATAAATCCAAAACCAAAGATATGGATAAAAAGTTTTACTCTACCTTTAGGGTTAGCGTATGTGGCGGCCTATGCTATGGAAAAGGGGTTTAAAGATATTCAGGTGGTGGATTTGAATTTACACTCTGAGGCTACCCTGCCTCTGGCACAGGTGTATGGAATTACAGCCACCACACCGCTAATAAATGCCGCTTATGCACTCGCAAAAAAAATAAAAACTCCAGAAAACTTTGTCGTGTTAGGCGGACCGCACGCCACCTGTCTTCCTGAGGAAGCTCTTTTAAAAGAAGGAGTGGATTTTGTCATCAGGGGAGAAGGGGAAATAACTTTTTATCAGTTGTTGGAAGCCATAAAAGCCAAAAGTGATTTTTCTCAAATACAGGGACTGTCCTTTAAAAAAGACGGTCGTATTATCCATAATCCTGAACGGGACTTTATAAAAAATATTGACACGCTTCCTTTTCCAGCACGCCAGCTGTTTGGTGACTTGCGGGCTTACTCACACCCACAACCTTTACTGGGGTGGAGAAAACCTGTGGTAAATATGCTGACCAGCAGAGGCTGTCCGTATAATTGTTATTTTTGTTATAAGGGAACCTTTGGTCGTGCTTGGCGAGGTCGGTCAGCGCAAAGCGTGGTAGAGGAATGGGAAATGCTGGTAAAGGACTACAAAGTAAAAGAACTTGCCATACAAGATGATATGTTTAATCTTGATTTGGACAGGGCAAAGAAAATAATGACACTGGTGATAGAAAAAAAATTACAAATTCCTTTCACTTTTCCAAATGGTATCCGTGCGGATTTTATTGATGAGGAACTGGTAGGGCTTATGAAAAGCGCTGGGCTTTACAGGACAGCCCTCGGCGTAGAATCAGGCGTGCAGGAAGTTTTAGATGATATAGGAAAAAATGAAAACCTCTCAGAGATAGAAGCCGGGCTAACCCTTTTAAAAAAATACGGCATACAGACCATTTTATTTTTTGTTATGGGAAATCCAAAAGATACCGAAACCACTATGCAAAAGACCATAGAGTATTCTATTAAACTTGACCCGCATTTTTCCCAGTATGCCAGTTCCACTCCTTTTCCTGGGACACGGCTTTATGATATGGTGAAAGCTTCGGGAACACTGCGCGTAAAGGACTGGGATGAGTTTTCACAGTTTGACCAAAAGGGGTATTTTGATTACCCGCATTTAAAAGGCAGTACCATAGTGAAGTATGTAAAAAAGGCATATAGGAAATTTTATTTTAGGCCGCGGTTTATTTTTAAAATGTTGACCTTGCCTGATTTTTATATGAAGCTCCCAGCTTTCATAGAAGGGTTGTGGCATTTTGGGTTTAAAGGAAAGTAAAACCTGCTTTGACAACGCTGGGGATTTGTATTAAACTTGAAGAGCTTTTGAAAAAGGTATCTTATATAAAATTATTTCCGGGAGGAAAAAATGAGTAAAAAAACAGCTGTAGTGGCGGGCGGCGCTGGCTTTATCGGCTCGCATTTGTGTGAGGCGCTGGTAGAAGATGGCTATAAAGTCATATGCCTTGATAATTTAGGGACAGGCAAACTTGAAAATCTAAAAGGCATAATTAAAAATAAAAATTTTAAATTTATAAAACACGATGTAAGGAAGCCCATAAAAGTTTCAGGGCAAGTGCATTATGTCTTTCATTTGGCATCGTATGCATCGCCTCCATATTATCAGACCAAGTCCATAGAAACGCTTATGACCAACTCGCTGGGCACTTTAAATATTTTAGAACTGAGCCGAGTGAAAAAAGCCAAGTATCTTATCACCTCTACTTCAGAAACATATGGCGACCCAAAAGAACATCCGCAAAAAGAAACCTATTGGGGCAATGTAAATCCTGTCGGTATCAGAAGCTGTTATGATGAGGCAAAGCGTTTTGCAGAGGCCTTGACTATGGAATATGTGCGCAAACACGATTTGGATGCCAGAATAATCAGAATCTTCAATACTTACGGCCCCCGCCTGCAAAAAGATGATGGCAGGGTAATTTCAAATTTCATAAATCAATGCCTGTGCCAAACCCCGCTGACTATTTACGGCAACGGAATGCAGACCAGAAGCTTCTGTTATATTTCGGACCAGATAGCAGGTTTAAAAGCCGCTATCTTAACAGAAGGGACAAAAGGGGAAGTGATTAATATAGGAAACCCGGATGAGTTCACTATGCTTGAGGCAGCAAAAATGATAAAAGAAATGACACACTCTGAGTCTCAAATAGTGTATAGACCGCTGCCGGATGATGATCCAGCGCGCAGGAAACCAGATATAACAAAAGCCAAGACTTTGTTGGGCTGGGAGCCGAAAGTAAAACTTAGAGAAGGGCTCACAAAAACAATTGCTTGGTTCAGCAGATAAAAGTGTCACCGCAAAACTTTTACTATTCTATGAAGCCGAATGAAAGAAAGTAGGGAAAATGAAATTAAAAAAAGCCGATATAGCCGCATTTGTAATTTTTATAGTGGCACCGCTTTTTCTATTTAGAGAAGGGCTCCGCGCCGGAATGGTGCTGTTTGGATATGATATAGTGACTCTTGACCTGCCTTTGCGCATGTTCGCGCAGGATTCCTTAAAATTACATTCTCAACTACCTTTGTGGTTACCAGGAATACTTATGGGGATGCCACTTATTGATTCCAGCAATTTGATTTTATTCTATCCCATTAACCTACTTATGATGCTCTTGGGAGTGCCAGTCAGCGCCACTTATGTGCCTGATATAATTTTTCATTTATTGCTGGGAGCACTGGGAGTGTTTCTATTTTTGCGGAGCATAGACCTTAGAAAAGAGGCGGCGTGGTTTGGCGCTTTTGTATATATGACTTGTGGAACTTCTGTGTCTTTAGTCGCGGCAGGGCATATGGGAAATATTATTGCTGTGGCTTTACTTCCGTGGGCTTTTTATTTTGTGGAAAAGGCAGTTAAAAAATCTTCGCTTTTATGGTGGCTCTCTCTCGGAGCAATTTTTGGACTGCAGGTGTTGGGCATAGGTATGCAGATTATGATCTATACGGCAGCGGGCGTGTGCGTATATATTATTTACAGAACGCTAACTTCAGGCGGGACTTTAAAAATGTTAGGGGCTTCGATATTTTTATTTTTAATGTCAGGGATATACGCTCTGGTGATAAGTGCTCCGCAGTTTTTTCCCTCTCTTGATTATCTCAAGCATTCCTGGCGACAGGGGCTGGACTACAATAATTTCATAAGCTTTTCACTACACCCTGCGGAAACACTTTCGTTTTTCTTGCCAAGGTTTTTTGGGATTCCAGATAAGACCTATTGGGGTTGGATGCAGATACATATGGTAACTTTTTATGCCGGACTCCTTCCTTTTGTGCTGGCGCCATTTGCTTTTTCCAAAGAAAAAAAGAAAACTGCTATATTTTTTGCCGGTATGACTGGCTTTCTCCTATTTTTAGCATATGGCGGATACACTCCTGTTTATAAGCTGTTTTACGCCTTGCCGGTGTTTAATAACTTTAGAAATCCTACTAGATTTCTTTATGTGGCTTCATTTTTTATGGCTGTGCTTTGCGCGACTGGACTTTCTAATATAATAAATGAAAACGAAAAAAATAATGAGCCCGCAATGAAAAAAATATTTAATGTTTTGGCATTGGTAGTTATCCCTGTGGCGCTGGGCTTGTGTGGGTTGCAATTTTCAGGATTTTTTAAAGAGACAGTGCCTGCCCTCTTTACCCTGCTTTGGAAAACTGTTATGCCTGTTGCTGATCTGCCAGTGGTCTTGGACCTGATTAAAAGTGACATTATAGCATTTACGGTAATAAGTGGTTTGGGCTTGCTGTTAGTGTATTTGACGATAAACAGGCATCTGAAAAATGCGGCTGTGATTGCTATGACACTTATGGCTATACATTTTGTGGACATAAGCAAAATAGAAAAAACCTATATAAACTTTAAGCCCTTGAAAAGCGTAATCAGCGAGAATCCCGTGGCTGATTTTTTTAAAAAAGATAAAACTCTTTACAGGGCAGTGGAACTGGATAAAAAAACTCTGCCCAATAAAAATATTTTTTACGGGATAGAGTTTCAAAACGGCTATCACGGAATGGTGCAGGGAAAACTCTATGAAATGCTGAGATGCGGCGCTTTTAGGAGCATTAACATTAACAGGGCTTTCAATGTAAAATATTATATTAACGATGTGGCTATGACAGGCCCAGGGTTTAAAAAAGTTTTTGACGGCGAACTTAAAATTTTTGAAGATGAAAAAGTTATGCCGAGATTTTTTGTGGCAGGGAAAACTATAAAAGTGGAAAGTCCGCAAGAGGCGCTCACTCTTATATTATCCAAAGAGTTCAGACCGGATGTTCCGGTAGTAGAGGGCTGGGCTCCTGCTGACTCTTCCATCGGAAAAACAACTCCGGTAGAAGTTTTATCATATACTGCAAATGAAGTACAATTAAAAGTGAACACCACAAAGGCAGGGCTGCTCGTGGTGGCAGGGTATTATTATCCGAGATGGAAAGCCGTGGTAAATGGCATAAAAACAGAAGTCTTTCCTGTAAACTATTTGGCATACGGAGTTCCAGTACAAAAAGGGGAAAACAAGGTAAGACTTTATTATGACGGCTTTTATATAATAATGTATTTAGTGGCGGCTTTATTCGCATTTTTGCTTTTATTCTTGGTGGCTGTGGATTTTTATCGTAATAGGCAAAAAAGTTAAAAGTTGATAATATGGCACAAAGACCTTATAATGTGGTTATTAGATAAAGAGATGGGGTTGGTCAGTTTTTATTACAGAAAGAAAGAGGAGCACTGTGTCTCAAAAAAACGAAAAAGTACTCATAGTAATTCCCACATACAATGAGAGAAAAAATATAGCGGCGTTGATTCCGGAAATAAGAAAGTTTCTGCCACAGGCGCATATACTGGTGGTGGACGATAATTCACCGGATAAGACAGCAAACACCGTAAAAACTATTATGCACCACGACAAGCGAGTGGCCCTTATCTCGAGGTCTGCTAAGCTTGGCTTAGGCACAGCGTATGTCGAAGGCTTTAAATACGCGTTGGCGCACAAATACGATTATATTTTTGAAATGGATGCTGATTTTTCACACGATCCAAAGTATTTGCCGGAGTTTATGCAGGAAATTAAAACGCACGACTTGGTGATAGGGTCAAGATATGTGAATGGAATCAGCGTGGTAAATTGGCCTATGCGACGGCTTATGCTTTCTAAATTCGCCACTTTTTATGTAAGATTGATTACAGGTCTGCCGTTGACTGATTGTACCAGCGGGTTTAAATGTTACAGGAGCAAAGTTTTAAAAGCCATAGACCTAAATGAGATTCACTCAGATGGCTATGCGTTTCAGGTAGAAATGCATTATAAGGCGTGGAAAAGAAAGTTTAAGCTAAAAGAGATTCCGGTTATTTTTATTGACCGCCACGCAGGGTCTTCAAAAATGTCGCGAAACATTGCGGCAGAAGCAGTGACTTTAGTTTGGAAACTTAGATTAGGAATAGTAAAATAGTTAAAGTTTATAAGAGACAGATAAAAAAATAATAGGAGAAAAGATATGTCAAACAAACGGGTTTTAGTTACAGGTGGGGCTGGTTTCATCGGCTCAAATCTCACAGATGCGCTTATTGCGCGCGGATACAAAGTCACTATTTTGGATAATTTATCCACAGGGGAAAAGGAAAATATAAATCCTGCGGCGGTTTTTATAAAAGGGGATATTAAAAATCCTGAAGATATAGAAAAATGTTTTGAAAATAAAATAGACGCTATCTTTCACATTGCGGGCTGTGCTTCCACGATAAAATCTTTTGACGATCCCACTATGGATTTACTTACCAATACGCTGGGCACTGTCAATATGATAAACGCTGCTATAAAACACAATGTGGACAGGTTTGAATACGCGAGTTCTATGACTTCTTATGGAATCCCTGAAAAACTTCCTGTCAAAGAGACCTTTAATACAAGGCCTATTGCCTATTATGGAATTACAAAATATTCTGGAGAACGCTATGTGTTGGCGACTGGACTTAGGACAGATTTGCCATTTAAATTTAATGCGACAGCTTTTCGTATGTTCAATGTCTATGGCCGCAGGCAGTCGCTTACAAATCCGTATCAGGGAGTAGTTTCCATATTTATAGGAAATGTAATAAGAAATGAACAGGTAACAATTTTTGGAGATGGCATACAGTCCAGAGATTATGTGCATATAAGTGATGTGGCCAATGCTTGGATAGGCGCCCTTGAAAATCCCCGTGCCTATGGGGAAGTCTTTAACCTCGGCTCAGGGATAAGAATATCGGTAAACGACTTGGTGGGATATATTTTAAAAGCTATGAATAAAACAAAAAAAGAATATAAAATAGTTTATAAAGATGCCAGACCAGGGGACCAACGGCATATGCAGGCGGACATTTCTAAAGCGGCAAAGTTGTTGAAATGGAAACCTAAAATGAAATTTGAGAACGGAATGAAAGATGTTATGGACTGGGCGAAAGAAGTGTATGGGAAATAGGTAAAAATGAACTCTACTAAATTTAACAAAAACACTCAAAAAAATTATGATGGCTGGTATGGCACCCGCGAAGGCATATACATAGATGAAAAAGAAAAAGAAACTCTCATTTCTATGTTGCGGTTAAAAGAAAACGAAAAGGTGCTGGAAGTGGGAGCGGGGACTGGCAGATATGTAAAGTATTTAAATGATATTGGGGTGGATGCGTGTGGCATAGAATATACAAAGGAAAATGTAAAAAATGCTATTCTCAGGTGTCCGGAAATCTCCGAAAAAATGCTTGAAGGGGATGCGGGAGCACTCCCTTACGCAGATAATAGTTTTGAGACAGTCTTGTTTATGATATCTTTTGAGTATATTAAAGACCACGAAAGAGCGCTAAGGGAAGCCTTACGAGTGGCAAAAACGCAGGTGGGGATAGGGTTTTTAAACAAGTTTGGGGTTTCAAACATTTTGCGCAGGATTCAAGGGAAAAAAAATAAGGAAGCAAAATTTTTTTCAGCGGCAGATATTTATAAAATCACCAAAAAAGCTACAGGCGAAAAAAAAGATATTAAAGTACGCCACACGCTTTATTTGCCGGTAGGGTTTGGACACTTGCTTCCTTTTGTGGATGAGGCGCTTGAAAAATTCAATTTGCCGTTCGGAAGCTTTGCAGTCGCAGTAATTAAAAAATAATAAATAGGAAGTGGGTATGGCTGTCATTGGATTTATCTATACAGGGATTGGATACCAGTATGTAGGTATCGGCAAAGAGGTGTATGACAAGGTCTATGGAATGCGGCAGTATTATGACCGGGTGCAAAAAAAACGGCCAGAGTTTAAAATCAATATGTTGGCTTTCTTAGGTCCAAAAGAAGAACTAATGAAAGAAGATATAGCGCTTCCTATAATGTATGCCTATCAATGCGGTATAAAAGAAGTTTTAAAACAATATAAAGTCAACCCAGAGCAAATGACTGGTTTTAAATCAGGAGAGTTGACTGGACTTGCCGCTTCTGAAGCCGCTTCTTTTGAAGATATTTTAGACCTCATATATAAAAAACAAGACTTAGTGGAAAAGGAAATCCACAGGGATAAGTTTATAAATATGCTGGTGACAGGTGTGGAAAGCGTAAAAATAGAACAGGTATGCGCTGAGATAAATAAAGTCGTAAAATGTGAAGTGTGTGCCTATGCGGGAGTGGATATGGTAATGGTGGTATGTGAAAAAACAGGGCTCTCTAAAATAAAAGAAATCTTTACAAAAATGAATGCGATATGTTTAGAACTCCCATATGAAGAAATTTCAAATTTCTCCCTTTTAAAAGGGACAGCAGAAAATCTAAAAAAGGCCTTGGAACAGATAAAAATAGATAAACCCCTTCACAAGCTCATAAGCCAGACCACTGGCGGGTATTATGAAAATGTCAGGGAAATAAAAGAAAAGTTTATGGACTATATATATAAACCAGCGCGTTTAGATGTATGCGTGTCCACTATGATGAAAAATAGCGTCAATACCTTTGTGGAAACTGGCTGTGGGGCATTTATTACGAAACTGATACGAAAAATAGATAGTGGCAAACGCCTGCTTTCTACCCATGATATAAAGACTTTAGGGCAGGTGGTAAAGCTTGCAAACTGAGCAAATTTTTTACCAGAAAGCGAAGGGTGGCAGTCAAGCACAAAGTTTTCAAAATAAAATATTTTCATTGACATATATTATAAAAAATGTAAAATATACCCCTGTTGTGATAAAATCCGAACACAGACAATAAAAAATAAGCATTAGGATTGAACTAAAAATATATATTTTTGTATTTTTGAAATAAATATAATATGAAAATACTTGTAATGCGGGACCGTAACTCGGAACCGGAAATTGGTGTAAAGTTGGGCCGGTAGCTCAGTTGGTAGAGCATCACCCTTTTAAGGTGGTTGTCCCGCGTTCGAGCCGCGGCCGGCTCACCAAATTTTAGTTAAGTGTTGGGTGAAAAGCGTCTTTGGTCCCCAAGGGGGGCCGGCTCACCAAATTTTATTAAAGTGATAGCTACTGATATTTACAAGTTAAGTGTTAGGTGAAAAGCGTCTTTGGTCCCCAAAGGGGGCCGGCTCACCAAATTTTAGTTAAGTATTAGGTGAAAAGCGTCTTTGGTCCCCAAGGGGGGCCGGCTCACCAAATTTTATTGAAGTATTAGGTGAAAAAAAGGTTACAAATTGCAGCGGAAATGTGGCTGACAAAGTGATAACCAAAATACGCAGGAGGATTTTCAAATGTACGCAATAGTTGAAATAGCCGGAAAACAGTACAAGATAACCGAGGGCGTCAGCATTAATGTTGACAAGTTAGAACCCACGGAAAAAGAAGTTATTTTTGATAAAGTGCTTATGCTCGTTGATAGCAACGAGATAAAGATTGGAGCACCCATACTTAACGGAGTAAAAGTTAAGGCAGAAGTTTTGGGTGAAGTAAAGGGCGACAAACTGGTTGTCTTTAAGTGGAGAAGAAGAAAAAACTCCCGCAAGAAAAACGGACACAGAGCTGTTATGACAAGACTTAAAATTACAAAAATAGAAGTTAATTGAGGTGATGGAATATGGCACATAAAAAAGGACAAGGTTCTACAAGAAACGGAAGAGATTCTAACAGTCAGAGACTCGGAGTAAAAAGGTATGCTGATAACGAAGTAAAACCGGGAATGATTATAATCCGGCAGCGCGGTACACAGTTCAAACCGGGAAAAAATGTAGGTATGGGAAAGGATTATACCATTTTTGCCAAGATACAGGGTTTTGTGAAGTTTGAAATGAAGGGCGGCAAAAGAGTAATAAGCGTATATCCTACAAGCGTCAACACAGCCAGCGCAACCCCAGCAAACTAAAATAATAAGTTTTTAATAATGAAAGGGCGGCCTAAAAAGGCCGCCCTTTTTATTTGTATAAACCTGAAAAGGGAAACCAGCAATTTAACCTCTTTCCCATATTCAAAATTGTGATATACTTAATAAAAATACGGCAGTAAAAGGTGTGAAAATGTTCATAGATTATGTAAAAATTAAACTGGCTTCAGGAAAAGGCGGCGACGGCGGCTCTTCTTTTAGGCGTGAAAAATTTGTGCCTAAAGGTGGACCGGATGGCGGAGATGGCGGTCGCGGTGGCCATATATTTATAAGAGCGGATAGAAGTCTCACCACGCTTGTGGATTTTCATTTTAGTCATCTCTTTAAGTCGGAAGACGGCGAAAAAGGGTCAGGGGCTTTGTGCCACGGAAAAATGGGAAAAGATTTAATTATAAAGGTACCACCTGGCACTATTATAAAAGATTTTAAAACAAAAGAGATTATAAAAGATTTGGTAAAAGACGGAGATGAATTGCGTATGGCAAAAGGCGGGCGTGGGGGTCGGGGTAATAATCATTTTAGAACTTCCACTCGGCAAGCGCCGCGGTTCCACGAAAAAGGGGAGCCAGGAGAAGAGAGCGAATTAATTCTTGAACTCAAAGTCATAGCGGATGTGGGAATCATAGGGCTGGCAAATGCTGGAAAATCTACTTTGATTTCAGGTATTTCCAACGCCCATCCCAAGATAGCGGACTATCCTTTTACTACGCTGTCACCGGCCCTTGGCATAGTGGTCTATGATGATGCGACTTCTTTTGTGGTGGCAGATATTCCGGGACTCATAGAAGGGGCCTCCAGAGGCGTGGGCCTCGGGTTTGAATTTTTAAGGCATATTGAAAGGACAAAAATATATATCCATATGATAGACGGGTCTGCGGGCGCTCAGGAAAGTTATAAGGCGTACAAAACTGTAAACCGAGAACTGGAAATGTATAATAAAAAACTGCTTGAAAAAAAGCAGGTAATTGCTGTTAATAAAATTGATCTGTTGTCCAAAAAAGAAATAAAAGAGATACAGGCAGTTTTTAAAAGCAAAAAAATAAAAATATATCTGGTGTCGGCAAAAGGAAAAGTCGGGCTGGATAAAGTAGTGGACGCGGTATATAAGATTCTTATTAAACTGCCAAAAGTAGTCACCCCGGAAAAAGCTTCTTTCAGGGAAAGAAATGAAAATATTACCACAGTGGAAACTGTGGATGGTGGAATTCATAGGCTGAAGAACAGAAAAATGGAAAAATATGTGTCTATGTTGGACTTCAGCAATAACGAGACCCTGGAAGTGTTTAGAAAGTTTTTGGAGAAAAATGGAATTAATGACTATTTAAAACAACACGGAGTCAAAGAAGGCGATATAATTATTATCGGAGAAAAAGACTTTGTGTTCCAAGAGGAAGAGGATGTATAAAAGAATAGTAGTAAAAGTAGGGACACACCTAATCACAGACGAAAAAGGGATTCGCAAAGCGTTTTTAAAAAGCTTTGCGCGCCAGATTGCCTCTTTGTATAAAAAAGGGAAAGAGGTCATTGTAGTCACTTCTGGCGCTGTTGGGTGTGGCTTAAAAAAATTAAAAATGAAAAAAAAGGCTTTAACTCTTTCTGAAAAACAGGCAGTAGCCGCTATTGGACAGATAGAGCTTATGAACGAATATAAAATGCTTTTTCAGGCAGAAGGGCTGAGTACGGCGCAACTGCTTTTAACCCACGATGATGTGAAAGACAAAGTGAGAAATACAAACGCGTGCAACACTATAGGCAAATTGCTGAAATGGAAAGTGGTGCCTGTCATAAATGAAAATGATACAGTCGCCACTCAGGAATTAAAACTGGGAGACAATGATAAGCTTGCTGGAATCGTAGGCGGAATGATGAAAGTGGATGCGGTGATAATTTTAACAAGTGTGGATGGAGTCTATGACAAAAATCCGCACGCCCATAAAGATGCCAAGCTAATCACCTACATAGCGGATGTGGATAAAGCGATGACTCAGGTCAACACTGAAGGCAAAACAGAGTTGGGCACAGGTGGAATGTTGTCTAAAATGGAAATAGGCAGATACTTAAATAATATAGGTATTCCGCTCATAATAGCCAATGGGACAAAGAAAAATGTGCTTGCTCGCATAGCCGAAGGGCATAAAGAAGGCACGCTTATATCTCCAAAAAAAAGAAAAAGTTAGGTCTCAAAAGCGGGTTTATAGTAGGGAAAGCTTTTTAAAAAAGGCGTTTTAACTCTCGTTTAATATCAAGCATGAAAGTCGGAGAATATCCTATATACAAAAGCGTGATTATCCCATTCCTGTCAGAAACGGTAAAAGCAGGATAATTTTGAAAAGAGTAAAAGGCGGGGATATTGGAGTAAAAAGTTTTGTAAAGCAAAGGAAGATTTCCAGTCTGTTCTTCTATTATGGCGTAAGCGCCTTCGTGAGTAATGGTAAACCATAAAACCGCTTTCCCTTTAAAAAAAGCTGGAACTGTTTTAGTTGTTATTTTTTTGACACGGGCTGATTTGGAAGAGGCATCAAGAAAACTTAAAACTATGGAATATTTTTCGGTAAGGGAAGCCAATGAGTAAGTATTAAAGTTATTTGTCCCCAAAATAAAATCCACTGTTTTGGTGCCGGAGTGAATAGGGGAGATACGGCGAACTGTGACCTTTGAGTAAAAAAATATTCCCCCCCACACCAAGGCCACCAAGGCAAGGCATATTACGAATATGCGTTTCATTTTATTTCCCCACACAAAAATTTTTGAAAATATTTCCTAACACTTCTTCAGGCGTGACTTCTCCGATAATTGAACCCAGTGCTTCGGCGGCGGCTTTGATATCAGTGGCAGTAAACTCAAGCGGGATTTTTAAGGTAAGGGATTTGAGCGCTGCTGTAGTTTTTATAAGAGCGGTCTTTAAACATTCTCTATGGCGCATAGAACTTATTAATACTTCTGAAGCTGAGCTAAAAGTCGGAGGGATAATAATATTTTTTAAGGCGAGAGTCAAAGCGTCCAGCCCCTCATTTTTTAAAGCGGAAATTTTTATAATGCGTGAGGCATTTTTCCCGAGCAAGGTGTTTAAGAGCGAATTATCAAAAGCTGTGGGCAAATCGGTCTTGTTAAGGACTGGAATAAACTTTGTTTCTGAAACTGTTTTGTAAATGGCTGTATCATTTATATCAAGCGGAGCAGAAGCATCAAGTATAAATAAAATCGCATCAGCGCCGGCTATGGCGGCTTGTGCGCGGGTAATGCCCTCGGCTTCTATTATATCCCGCGTATCGCGAATACCTGCCGTGTCTATCAATCTGCAAGGAAGCCCGGCTAAAGTGA
>CAILUR010000059.1 GCA_903837445.1 uncultured bacterium
CGCTGTCTTTAAAACCATGAGATTTAATGGCGCCAAGCACTTTTTCCGAGCATGACTTCATGGATTTGTAACCTGACGCCAGATTCGGATCGCTGCAAGTTACACTGGCGGTAAACGTGCCAATATCGGACTTTACCGCTTTTTCGGCATAGCCTTTGACTGACAGCTTGTTTTCGTGCTGTATCCTGAGAAAGAATTTCGACACCAGGCTGGCGGAAACAACCATTCCTCCAGCCAGCAGCGTACTTGCAACTATAATTCCGGCCATATTTTTTGTATTCATGTTCAAAACTTTCTTCATTTTAAATTAATGATTCAGAATTCGTTTCAGAATTCGTTTATATATGATTTTATCCCCGGCGGCAGTAAAATCAATGACCTTTTCCAGAACTTTTAATATATTTATAACGTCGCATAATGGGCTTTCAGCGTTATGTCAAGGTTTTGACGTCCAGCGTTATGCAAAGTATCAAAAACTTGGCATAACGCATATTCATGCGACGTTAGAAAATTATAATCTCAATAATTTTTAACATTTTACGACGTTATAGAGTTAATTTAAGCTCAAAAAGATTGTCGAATTAAAGCCGGCACGATTTCATTTTTTCGGGGGTAAGCTGATAGGGGTGTCCCCTTAAGTAAGCCGGAGGCGTTGAGCCGGTACACCGGAAAACAAGCGTTAGCGCTGCCTTTCAGCTTTCAAAAGAGCGGTTCAGAGCGTAACAGGCTGTTCCTTGTGGAGCGAGGTTTTTGCCCGGCTGTTCTATGCTATTCTTTTTTAATTCCTGCAGAGAATGCTAAAAGTCACATTTATGTAACATCTTCCGGCGTTGAATGCTCCTGTATTAGTATCATTTTGCTCCCGAGGATTTTATTGAGTTTGAAGCCGTGCGCGATATTAAAGATACGCGCGGGCGGTTCTAATAGCCCGCAGATGGTATCAAAATGGAACCTGCGGCCGATCTGGCCGCCATTTTGATACCTTTGATAAATTAAAAAATTAACTCTTCATAGGCAAATTTAATGTCAAAGTATTTTGAAAGGTAAAAAGCAATCTCATTGAGATTATAGATAAGTCCATCAACTTTTATTTGTTTGGCACCGCTGGCTCTTAAACATCTGGCTATAGCTCCTGATTCGCCTTGCATATACCATTTATCATCTTGCTGCCAAACTCTAATATAATTATTTTCGCAGATTTTTTTTAATTCTTCGGTCATTCTGTTTTTTTTCTTTTAGCTCTCGGTTTAATATCTTTATTTCTCATAATATCAGCGAATGAAACAAACTCATCGGGTCCAACTTTTATTTTTTTAATGTCTTTGCGGTGAGATATAACTGATCTGTCAACCTTTAAAATCTTGGCTGCCACTGCTTTATTTATCAAACCGCCGTTTTCTGTCCAGGCGTTCATAATCTGTTCTTTATATTCCATAATAACGCCTTTTGTTGTTGGTTTTCTATATACAATATACATTTCAGCTCAAGAAAAATCAATTTTTTTTATTTTACCTCTTGACAACATTTGCGGTTAATACTATAATTACACTAAACAACATTTGCGGTTTAAAAAAGATTTAAAAAGTTTTAACCGGCGTAAATCGCCATAACCTAAAAATAGAGGTGTTATATGTTCCAGCAAAAGATTCCAATGTGTCAGCTCGAAAACATCTATGAAGCCAAAATCAAGGGCAAAGACGGCGTTGTTACTGGCACTAAAACGGTTTGTGAGTTGAAATCAATTGAAGGCCGTTGGCTGGTTGACGTTGCCCAGGGCTTGGAAGTTGACAAGCTGAAAGAAAATACCTACGGCGATGCTGTTGTTGAAATGCGTTACCGTAAAGCGTCCTATTTCGAATATGGTTCTGAAAAAGATTCTGTTGGGGCTTTTCCCTGCAAGTTGATGGGCTTCACTATGGTCGGACTGTCAACACCGGCAGGAGCTTCAAAGGATGTCAAATTCTGATTCTGAAGCAAAATGGATAGTAAAGGAGCCGTTACTGGCTCCTGAACTTTCAATCGACCGTATCACAATGTTGGTTTATTCTCCCAGACTTTCTCTTTTTCCGTACCGTTTAGATGACAGTGACGATATAATGAAAAAACAGGCTGAAGACATGATTAAGAATTTTATAAATGTTTTTCAAAGAAAGTTTTCTCATTTGATAGATACTGAATCTTTCGTATCAAAGGACACTCATCTTTATTCCTACCATTTCCGCCTTAAAGGCGGTATTGACTTTCAGTTTTCAACTCGTTACGGTATCCGTAACCGTATTACTGATAAAAACTATGTTTCAACGTTCGGTTCTGAGCTGGATACCGAACGAGGCTATATTGATGAGTATTTCGATTCTGATTATAATATTAGATTTGAATTTAACCCTAACAAAAACGATATTCAGGAAATCAAAGAGTTTTTACTTGCTATCGGAGTTATTCAGCCGACTTGTAGTTTTTGTCGTCTCTGTCGTATCTCCCGCATAGATTTAGCTGTTGATATTCCCGAAAATGTTAACCCTGCCTTAACGGATTGTTCCAGGGCTCAAAACTGGTTTAATTGCGGTAAGGGCAGAGATATACAAACCATGAATTATGGCGGTATGCAGTCCAGACATCATTTTTGTATTTATGACAAAAAAGAAGAGTATAAGCGGCAGGGCATAGATTATACCGGCGCTTATCTCTGGCGGTTCGAGCTTCGTAACCATGAGAGTTTTTTGATTGATTTTTTCCCGGGCTTTTATGATGCCTGGACAAGGATTTCAATTTTTCAGACTGGAAAATTTTCGGATGATCCTTGGCTTGATATGCTCATGTTTTACGGTTCGCATTTCGGCATGTCTACTGCTTTTAAACGGTTGCCCAAAGCAACACAATCACGCTATCGCAAGCTTTATCAGGAGTTTGGCCGTCATGAATCGGTAATTCATCCGGCCAATATTTATCTTGAACAAATGGGGCCAGTCTGGGATAATTTTTATTCTGGTTTAAAGTCTGCTTTTGGGCGTTCAAATGAGCCTAAAGGCTTATTTCCTCATGAAGCTATAGCCATGGGTTTTATGGCTGATAATCAAGCTAATCAGGATAAAGCGCAAGAGTTTTTAACTGCACGTATGAGAAAGGAATTTTGATTATGAAAAAGAAACGTCCTGCCTTCAGTGCTTTGGTTCTCTGTGATTCAACTGGAAAGGCAGTTTCAAAGCCTTTCAAATATATGTCGGCTGCAACAAGGCAGATTTTTTCCTCTGACGGTTCTTACCAGTACGAATTAAAACCACTTTTGCCTCCTAAACAGCTGCCGCTGTTTCCTTCGTCTTTTGTTCATTTTCGGGGCGGTTGTCCAAGAACTAAAATAAACGTTGTATCTGTTTTAATATGGGGCAGGGGGTAAATATGGCTTACTTTTGTCATTTGAACTGTGAGTATTGTGAAGAGGTTTATTCAACTTCTCGGGCTTTGTATTGGCATTTACGTAAACATCATGATTTTAATCATGATGATGCTTTTGTATCAGTCGGAAATTCCATTGATAAATCTGTTGAGGATTGGGGCTCCGATGACCGCACCAAAGCTGCTTTAACTGATAAAACTTATGAGGGTTTCCTGTGGAAGGCTTATATTGAGCGCGGAACTGAGGCACAACAAACTGAATATTTTTCAAAATGAGATTGAGGTAAAAAATGAAATGCGGACATAAGACAGAAGTTTATAGTAGGGTCTGCGGTTATTTTCGGCCTGTCTGTAATTGGAACAAAGGCAAACAGGCAGAATTTTTAGCACGAAAAAAATATTTATTGTCTCATTGTGGGGCAGGGGGTACAAAATGAGCTGGAGTTTCTTAATGTTCCTGTTTTTCTTCTTTCTCGGTGTTTCTTTCATTCTTTTCAAACTGAGGAAAAAACTATGGTAAGACTTTTAAAACTTGTGTATTTCTTCGCTTATATCTTAGTGCGGAAATTTTTCCGCATCTTAAAACGTCAAATGTGCAC
>CAILUR010000060.1 GCA_903837445.1 uncultured bacterium
CAATTATTATAAATGCCAGAAAAAAGACGCTTCCTATAATTGCCAAATTTGTTTTATCCAGTAAAGCATTGCTGTAGGTGTTACTTTTTTTACTGAGGTCAGAGTAATCCGCCGCCGCTGTAAAAACACATACCGTTACTTTAGCCTCAAGGTTCTTAGCATAGGCAAAGAAACCGAGCGTGTTGTCATATTTTACATCTTCCAGTATTCCTGTATTTTCAGAAGTTGAATCCGATAAAAATTTCAGTTGAGGATTTACCGCTCCCACATCAGTGTTTTCTTTTTTCATATCATTATGAATAATAATTTTTCCTGTGTCATCTACAACAAAAGTAGCGCCATTAGAAGCGGCTTTGGGAAGAATTTCTTTTCTGACCGCCTCAGGAATATCGCTAAACTTTTCTCTGGCAAAAAGTACTGCCACAGCGTGCCCTTTAGCATCAAAGATAGGCATATAATAATTTGCCGTGCCTTCGCTATAATTTATGTCTTTTATAATTATATTTTTTTTGTCCGTATTTACTGCAGTTAAAAACTTAGGGGCTATAGTAAAGTTCAAGCGCCTAAGCGCATAGCTATTGGTATCTATAATTTTCCCTTTTGTATCTAAAAGGGCTGTTTCCCCGTTAGCCAGCCGCGCGTTTTTTATATATTCTGTTTTTATACTTTTTGTTTCTTTCCCTTTCATATAGTTAGCTTTTATTAAAACAGGATTTGCATATATTCCAGAATATTTTTTTTCTATAGCTTCATCTGACAACTTATCAAAAAGCGGGGTGAGTGTGTTTAGTTTTTGTTGAAGTTGTTCTCTAATAATACTTATATTTTTTTGATTATCGGTCTTCACAATCTTTTTTTCAAGCAGGTTAAGTTGCTCCACTCTGGCTAAATCAGTAGTATAAAAAATCCAGGCAGGTGCTGCCGCCATAAGTAGCCCGACAAATAAAATCTGTAATATTAAAGTCACCTTTCTCATTTAAAACCTCCATCAAAATTATACTTATAAAAAATATATTTTCCTAATTTCGCACAAAAATATTTTATTCCTCTTTCCCTTCTTCCTCTTCTTCTATTACTTTGGCAACTGCGCTTAATTTTTCGCCTTCTTTAAGCCTTATCAGTCTTACTCCCTGACTGGCTCTACCTATAGTTTTTATATCTTTTATACTTGTCCTTATGAGAGTGCCCTTTGTGGTAATAAGCATAAGCTCATCTGTGGTCTGTACCAGCCTGATACTTATCACGCTACCTATTTTAGCGGTGGCTCTAATATTCATTATTCCTTTTCCGCCTCTGCTCTGCGACCGATACTCGCTTATCTTTGTATTTTTTCCATACCCGTTTTCAGTCATAGTAATCAGCGTGGTGTTCTTTGCTTCTTTCGGCAGTATGGTCATACTTACCACTTTATCTTTTTTAGCAAGATTTATTCCGCGCACGCCCTGTCCAGAGCGTCCGATTTCCCTTATCTGTTTTACTGAGAAGCGGATAGCTTTTCCTTCTGTCGTGGCGATGAAAATTTCATCGTTTTCTGTGGCAAGTTTTGCTTCTATCAATTGGTCATCCGTGTTCAGGGTAATTCCGATAATGCCACCTGACCGAGGATTTGAAAACAGTTCAAGCTTTGTTCTTTTTATCAATCCTTTTTCAGTAACCATAATAAGGTCTCCGCCGGTTTTAAAATCTTTCACAGACACATAAGCGGTAATTTGTTCTCCTGCCTCAAGCTTAATCATATTGACTATGGCTTTTCCCTGAGACTGTCTTGTCCCTTCCGGAAGCTCATATACTTTCAACCAGTGGCAACGCCCTTTGGAAGTGAAAAACATTATATATTCGTGAGTAGAGGCGACAAAGAGATCTTCTACAAAGTCCTCATCTTTTGTGGTAATCGCCATAATGCCCCTACCGCCACGCTTTTGTGCCTTGTAGGTGGATTCAGCGGTTCTTTTTATATATCCCCTATGTGTCATAGTAATGACTACATTTTCATCCTGAATAAGGTCTTCCACTGTAAACTCTTTTTCTTTTGCTATTATCTGTGTCCGCCTTTCGCACGGATATTTTTCTTTTATGTCTACAAGTTCTGATACAATAAGTTCAAAAATTTTCTTTTCACTTGCCAGCAATGCCTGTAAGCGGTCTATAAGTTTGAGCAGTTCTTTATATTCATTTTCAATTTTTTCTACTTCCAGATTTGTCAGTTGTTGTAACCGCATATCCAGAATTGCCTGTGCCTGTACTTCGCTTAACTTGAAATTACTGATAAGCGCTTTTCTGGCTATGTCGGTGGATTCGGAAGAGCGAATTATTTTTATGACCTTGTCCAAATACTTGAGCGCTATTTTTAAACCCTCTAAGATATGAGCGCGTTTTTCAGCTTTGTCTAATTCAAATTTTGTTCGGCGAATAATTACTTCTTTTCTAAACTCAATAAAATTATCCAATATCTCTTTTATGTTCAGGACTTTGGGTTTGCCGTTAACTAAGGCAAGTAAAATTATTCCAAAGGTGGTCCTAAGAGTGGTGTGCTTATAAAGCTGGTTTAAAATAACTTCCGGATTATCGTTTTTTCCGACTTCTATAACCATTCTTATGCCTTCACGGTCTGACTCATCCCGAATATCGGTAATGCCTTCTATTTTTTTATTTCGGACAAGGTCAGCTATGGATTCCATAAGGGAAGATTTATTTACCATATAAGGGAGTTCATTTACGATAATCGCCTGTTTGCCTTTTCTGCCTTCTTCAATTTTTACTTTTGACTGAATAGTGAGTGACCCACGCCCTGTCAGATATGCCTGTTTTATTCCTTCTTTTCCCACAATGTAAGCAGCCGTAGGAAAATCTGGCCCTTTTACTATTTTCATAATATCTTCTATGCCGGCATCTTTATTTTGAATTATATAAATAGTAGCGTCTATTATTTCGTGAAGATTATGCGGTGGAATATTTGTTGCCATACCCACGGCAATTCCTGAAGACCCGTTGACAAGCAAGTGAGGAAATTTTACTGGAAGGACTGTGGGTTCTTTTCTGGTCTCATCATAGTTGGGAATAAAATCTACAGTGTCTTTGTCTATATCTAAAATAAGTTCTTCGGTTATTTTTGCCATTCTGGCTTCCGTATAACGCATCGCCGCGGCTGGATCGCCATCTATGGAACCAAAGTTACCCTGTCCATCTACCAGAGGGTTCCTGTAGGTAAATAGCTGTGCCATTCTGACCATAGTGTCATATATGGCGCTATCTCCGTGTGGGTGAAAATTACCCATTACTTCTCCGACTATTTTTGCAGATTTTCTATAAGGTTTGCTGTGATATAAGCTCATATCATAAAGCGCGTAAATGATTCTACGGTGTACTGGTTTTAAGCCATCTCGCACATCTGGAAGCGCCCTACCTACAATAACGCTCATAGAATATGCCATATAAGAGGTCTTCATTTCTTCTTCTAAAGCAATGGGAGTAAATCTGGATATTATTTTATCTTCACTCATTTGTTATCAGTTCTCCTTTTTTGTCTTCTTGATAAGTGCTAAAACCGCCTGAGCAAACTTTACTGCATCTTTCGTATCAGCGGCGGTCACACAAAAAGCACTGGTGACCACTCCACTTTTTACATATACGGCGCCAGTGGCTTTTAACATTTCTGGCGCGCCAAATTTTTTATTTACTGCTGCTTTTTTTCCTACTAAAACTCCTGCCTGTCCTAAAGCCACTGGCGCTAAAGAAATACCCGCCGTGACTTTTTCATCCCCATCAAAGTTTTTTATTAGACGCAATAACTGGCTATTATTCCACACATTTAAAACTGCCCCCTCGCCACCGATTACTACAAGGGCTGAATAGTCAGTGCAATAGGTGATATCTTTCAAGGCGAGATCGGGTCTCACAGAAGCATAGTCCACGCCTTCAATCTTTGCTTTGGTGTTTGCCACAGTAATGACTTCATAACCGGCTTTTTCAAAAACTTTTTTAGTTTCAAAATATTCTTTTTCACTAAAGTTTTCATAACTAATAAAAGAAATTATTTTCCCTTTTGGGGCTTTGACAGGGGTCGCGGCAAATAAAAATATAGGAAATAAAATAAGCGTGAGCAGTAGAAGTTGTTTTTTCATATGTTATTTCCTTATGGGCATTACAATATATATAAAGCTGTCGTCTCCCACAGGTTTAATAATGCCAGGGTTTGTGGCACTGACAAGTTTTATTTCCACATCCTCGGTTTTTACTATTTTTAACAGGTCTAAAATATAGTTTGCGTTATATGTCACTTCACAAGGGTCGCCGGTATATTTAATATCTATTTCATCAAAGGCCTCTCCCTCATCCGCAGCGGAAGTGTTGATATATAACTTGTCTTCTTCAAATTTTAAAACAATGGTCTTTGCTTTGTCGCTGGTGATAGCGGTGGCTCTTTTTATGGCGGACTGCAGGGCATCTCTATTTACTATCCCTTTCATTTTTGTGTCTTTAGGAATAACCTGATTAAACCCTGGGAACTTTTCATCTATCACGCGTGAGACAATGTCTAAATCCTCAAGCTTGAACTCTATTAATTTATCATAAAAGTTTATTGTGATATTTTTATCTTCTGAGGTTTCAAGTACTTTTTCTACTTCTAAAATTGTTTTTAAAGGCACGATAAACTCAAATTTTGTTTTAACGCTTACTTTTAAGTCTGTTTTCATATATGCCAATCTATGCGCATCGGTCGCAACGGTTTCTAAAACAGTGCCAGACATACTAAACAAGACGCCGTTTAGATTTCTTTTGCTGGAATCTTTTAAAGCGGCATAGGCGATATTTCCTATAATTGTTTTTAAGCTGGCTTGAGACATAACTATGGACTCAAGTTTTTTATCTTCTGGTTGTAGAGCAGGAAAATCTTCCGCTGGAAGTCCTTTCATATTATATTTTGCTTTCAATCCAGAACTTTGCACTTTAATATTATCTGTTTTGTCTACTTCAATTATTACATCTGCTTCTGGAAATTCTGAAATAAGCTGAATAAGTTTTTTAGGTATAGTGGTTTTACCTTCTTTTTCTACTTTTCCAATAGGGCATTTAATTTTAGCGCTTATATCCATATCTGTGGCTGAAAGGTATAAAGTCTCCCCTTCTGCTTCAAAAAGGATATTTGATAAGAGTTGTAGAGTGGTACTTGAAGAGATAAAGTTTTTAATAATATTGAG
>CAILUR010000061.1 GCA_903837445.1 uncultured bacterium
AGATATTCGCCTACTCCAGTAATTGTACCACCTGTGCCAACGCCGGAGACAAAAATATCCACCTTGCCATCGGTATCGTTCCATATCTCAGGGCCAGTGGTGTTTTTGTGTATTTCTGGATTTGAGGGATTTTCAAATTGCTGCAGAATTACAGCACCAGGAATCTCGGAAGTTAATTCCACGGCTTTGGAGACAGCTCCACTCATTCCTTTGTCCACAGGAGTGAGCACAAGCTGTGCACCAAAAATTGAAAGAAGTTGTCTGCGTTCCACACTCATAGTTTCAGGCATAGTCAAAATAAGGTGATACCCTTTCGCCGCGGCTGTAAAGGCGAGCCCTACTCCAGTGTTTCCACTGGTGGGCTCTATGATGGTATCTCCTGGTTTTAATTTACCGGTTTTTTCAGCATCTTCTATCATGGCAACGCCAATCCTGTCTTTCACAGAAGACAAGGGATTAAACGATTCCAATTTAACTACCACAGTGGCTTTAGCAGTAGCGGTAATTTTATTTAATTTTACCAAAGGAGTATTGCCTACTGTCTTTGTCAAATCTGCAAAAATTTTCATGTTTTTCCCTCCTGTTTAAACTCTCGATAAGTTTGGATTTAAAACTTAAACTTTAGCGAGGGCTTGGTCAATATCTGCGGTAATGTCAAAGATATCTTCTATGCCTATGGAAAGGCGTACAAAATCATTTGTCACACCAGTTGCGAGTTTTTCTGCATCGGAAAGCTGTTGGTGAGTGGTGGAGGCTGGATGAATAGCCAAAGATTTCGCATCGCCAATGTTAGCGACATGCGAAATAAGGCCGAGGGAATTGATAAATTTTTGTCCCGCTTCAAGACCGCCCTTAATTCCAAAACCGATAATACCACCAGCGCCTTTTGGAAGATATTTTTTTACTCTTTCTTTTTCTACACTATTGTCAAGACCAGGATAATTTACCCAGGCGACTTTTGGATGTTTTTCAAGGTGCTTGGCAACTGCCAGTGCATTTTCACAATGTTTGGCCATTCTGAGATGAAGGGTTTCAAGACCTTGCAAAAGAAGAAAAGAGTTAAAAGGAGAAAGCGCCGCACCAAGGTCACGCAGTAATATTACTCTGGCCTTAATGATAAAAGCAATGTTGCCAATGGGTTTTAAGGCTTCTACAAATTTAAGGTTGTGATACGAAGGGTCGGCATCCGCTATAAGCGGGAACTTTCCATTTGTCCAGTCAAATTTACCTGAATCAATAATGGCGCCTCCTAAAGTAGTGCCGTGGCCACCAATAAATTTTGTCGCGGAATAAACTACTATGTCTGCACCGTGGTCTATCGGCCTAAGCAGATAAGGAGTAGAGGTATTATCTATGACAAGGGGAAGACCATTTTTGTGCGCGATTTTTGCTATGCCTTCTACATCGCAAACATCAAGTTTTGGATTTCCTACAGATTCTGCATAGACAGCTTTTGTTTTAGGTGTGATGGCTTTTTGTATGGCATCCAGGTCATTTGATTTTACAAAATTAACTTTAATTCCAAATTTAGCAAAAGTGTAATGAAGCAGATTGTAAGTCCCACCGTAAAGATTATTACACGCTACTATCTCATCGCCGGCTTGCGCTAAATTGAGGAGAGCAATTGTAATTGCTGATTGTCCGCTGGCAGTTCCTAAAGCTCCAACACCGCCATCAAGCAGGGCAAGGCGTTTTTCAAAGATATCCGTAGTGGGATTCATAAGGCGAGTGTAAATATTTCCAAACTCTGTCAGTCCGAAAAGATTTGCGGCATGTTGTGTGTTCTGGAACTGATAAGAAGTGGTCTGATAAATAGGTACAGCTCTTGAGCCAGTGGTAGGATCAGGTTCTTGTCCACCGTGTATAAGAATTGAATCTGTTCTGAGGGTGTTGTCAATTTTACTCATTTTAGTGCTCCTTGTTTTTTTTTGGGGTATCCCCCATAAGTTTTAAATAAAATACATTTCTTTATTTTGCACAGTTTCGTCTATGACTTTTTGTTTCATGGAAAGATCAAAAAATGTGATATTATCAATCACATCGCTGATCTTTTCCCTCACCTCCTCCCAAATAGGTTTAAGGACACATTTTTTTTCAAAATTGCAGTATTGATAGCAAGACTTAGAGACACACGCGATAGGCGCAGTAGAGCCATCAGTCAGGCGTATTATTTCACCGAGAGTTATTGTCGCAGGTGCTTTCGCCAGAGCATAACCACCATTGGCACCCCGACGGCTTCTGATATAACCTGCATTCCTCAATATAAGAAGGATTTGTTCTAAAAACTTTAAAGGAATATCTTGGGTTTTTGAAATTTCAGAAAGTTGGCAATAGCTATCTACATTATTTGGATCATATTTTGTAGAAAGCAATACAAGCGCCTTGATTGCATAATCTCCTTTGTAAGAAATCTTCATATTAATAAGCTCCTTTTAGTATTGATTACTTTGTCTATCAACATAGTAGACAATATACAAGAAAAAATATAAATTGTCAAGAACTATTTTGATTTTTATTTTTATAAAAGAAAATATGAGTAGATTTAACATATGGAGTTTATAAAATAGAAGATGGGAGAGTTAAATTGTTGAGCCTAAAAAGGCCGCTCTCCCATCGAACCGTATTGCTTAGCCGGTTCATATTTAAAGTATACTTATGGAAATTAAAAAGTCAAGCGAGGGGAGTATTTTTTTGTTATAATCTTCGCATGGAAAAAAAATACGATATTCATACATATAATTACGATTTGCCAGAGGCCTTAATAGCACAGACTCCTTTAGAAAAACGCGATGCCTCCCGCTTGCTGATATTAGACAAAGACACAGGGACGATTAGGCATAAACATTTTTTTGATATTTTAGATTATTTAGAAGCAGGAGATTGTCTGGTAATGAACGACACACGGGTAATTCCGGCAAGAATATACGGGTATAAAGAAAAAACTGAAGCGAAAATTGAAATTTTAATTCTTGAGAAAATAGACGCTTATCTTTGGGAAGTTATGATGAAAAATTCAAAACGGATAAAACAAGACGAGTGTATTATTTTTCCAGAAGGCATAACTTTTACTGTAAAAGAAAAAACTGGAAAAACAGTTTTGGGGACTTTTAATTGTGAGGAAACTGAACTTATAAAGCGTTTATGGAAATGTGGAGTTATGCCTCTGCCGCCATATATAAAAGAAGATGTAAAAGGAATAAAACACAAGACCAGATATCAAACAGTTTTTGCGGAAAAGGAAGGAGCAAAGGCAGCTCCTACAGCGGGCTTGCATATGACGCCTGACCTTCTGGCAAAATTGTCAAAAAAATCAATAAAAACAGCACTTATAACCCTTCATGTAGGACTGGGGACTTTTGAGCCAGTAATGGAAACGGATATACGAGAGCATAAAATTCACGCGGAAAGATTTGAAATTACAAAAACTGCTGCCGACACAATAAACAGCGCTAAGCGGGTAATTGCTCTGGGCACGACTTCCCTACGAGCTTTAGAGACGGCGGCGGATGAAAAAGGAAAAATTAAACCAGGCGCGGGGCTGACTTCTATATATATATACCCCGGCTACAAATTTAAATGCGTGAACCGGCTTATCACAAACTTTCATTTACCAGAAAGCTCGCTTTTGTTTTTGGTAAGCGCTTTTGCCGGGACACATAATATCTTGAACGCATATAAGGAAGCGGTGAAGGAAAAATATAGATTTTTTTCTTATGGGGATGCAATGTTTATTAAATAAAAGAAGAAAGAAAAATTTGTGGCAGAAAAATGACTTAATTAAGGTATTAGCATTTTTCTTGACTTTGTGAACAAAAACGGATATATTTAATTAAATATGATATTTACGAGGTCAAAATGACTAAAAAAGCGAAGAGGCTTTTAATTGTTTTAGTGTCAGTATTAATATCAGCACATATTTTCGCCTTACCTATGTCCGAAGCGGCAGCGACAGCAGCTCAACCCCCAAAAATCCTTTTAAAACAAGTGATTTATTATGTATTTGAAGACAGCAAAAATCTTTTGCAGATAGGAATAATGGGTGAAAACGGAGAAAACAAGAAAGTCCTTACTAAAGAAGGGAATAATTGGTGCCCTACTGTGTCCCCTGATGGAGAGAGAGTGGCATTTTTCTCAGATAGGAGCGGTTTTATTAACATATTCGTAATGTATGTGGATGGAACTCAACAAAAACAGCTCAGTTACGATGAAGTGGAAAATGAGAAAATAGACCTATATAACAGAGGCCAGCTTTCCTGGACCGGAGACAGTCTTCGTCTTTTGTTTTTAAAACGCGGAAATATTTTGCAGATTGATTTAAACGGAGAAAACCAGACCTCTTTTACTGATTCAAATGATGTGACCACTTTTAAAATGTCTCCTGATAATAGCAGAATTATTTATACCAGAGAAAAAACTAGACAGCATAATGGTTTGTGGCTTTATTTATACGAAGGGGCAGGAATCAATGATGTAAAAGAGAAACAAATTACTCCCAGCAGTATTATTAACGCTTCTTTTGACTGGGGTTCAGATAACACTTCCTTAGCCTATTTTAATAATCGCGGAATATTTACCATAAGCTGTTTTGGACTTTCTAATAAGCTGATTAAGACCACTTACTATATTAATAATGATGTGGTGTGGAGTCAGACACAAAAAGATCCAAATGAAAATAACATAGCGTTTATTTCCGACGAGAACAATGGACCAAATATTTGGATAACAAAGCCAGATGGGACTAATTTAACGCAGATAACTAAAAACGGCGGAGCAAGTCCCTGCTGGTTCCCAGATGGTAAAAACCTTCTATATATTGAAGAAAATGATATTTTTAAATACGATGTAAGCGCTAAAGAAATGAAAAAACTGACTTATTATTTTAATTCCTATTATCCAGTAGTAGCAAATATAAAAATGGTGATAACAAAAGAACATAAGCCTTCGGAAATATCTCCACTCAAACTGGCAACCCCTGGCACGGATGGAAAAAGTGTTCCAACTTCCCTTCCAGAAAAAAGTACAGGAGTAGCAAATGAAAAATAAAATTTTAGTCTTAATAGCAGTTTTGTTTCTTATAGTCTCTATGGTGGGGTGTAAGAAACAACAGGCCGCTCCAGTACCGACGCCAAGCCCCACAGCTACAAGTGTACCTAAAATTGAAAAAATACTTTATATAAATAACGGCGACTTGTATAGCATGAAACCAGATGGTACAGGTAGTGAAATACTTTTTCCTGATGGGACCAGCAAATGGTTTCCTTGCATCTCCCCTGATGGGCTGGCGGTTGCCTATTGGGCGCAGGAAAAAGGGTCATATAACCTCTGGGTGGGTAATTTTATAACTGCAAAAGCCACACAAATAACTTTTGACAATGATACTGTTGAAGGCGATATTCAAAACTTTACCATTCGTAATGCGCCAGTTTGGCTGCCAGATGGACAAAGCCAAGTCAGAGCTGAAAGTGCAGACAAAAACTCTCGGGCTTGAAGCCTCGGTAAAGTTTCTTGGGCTGGCTGGACCGCGGCAGGAATATTAAAATCATTTATTTTCTGGTCATCCGGAGTAAAATTAAAATCC
>CAILUR010000062.1 GCA_903837445.1 uncultured bacterium
ACCATTTCGTGAGGTGATTTTGCGCTTGAAAAATATTCAATTAAATCAGGGTAGTATTTTTCAAGAAAGTCCACCCACGCCGGACAGCAACTGGTGATAAGTGGAAGTGCACCTTTTCCGTGTACCAACCGTTCAATTAGTTCAGAACTTTCCTCCATGATTGTTAAGTCAGCACCAAAGTTTGTATCGAAAACTGCCTTAAAACCAATTTTTCTAAAGAACGCATAAAGTTTATTTGTTAATATAGTTCCCGGTTCTATCCCAAACCCTTCGCCTACCGCGACTCTTACTGCTGGCGCTATCTGTACAATAGGATATATTTCCTGATCTCTTAAAGTGAGCCATACTGCATTGGCTTCGCTATACTCTACAATGGCACCTACTGGACAATGTGCCGAACACTGTCCGCATTTTATACAAGGACTTTCAGCGAGTGAAATATCGCCGGCTGGCGCTATACGGGCTTCAAAACCTCTATCTAAAAATTCAAGTGCGTATACTTGCTGAATTTCCTGACAGACCTCTACGCATCTGCCACAACCGATACATTTTTGAGAATCAAGCACGACAGCTTTGGTGGACACATCCGCTTTAGTGTCCCTTTTAAGATCTGGGAAAGGCATTTCTCTTATCCCAAACTCCTCAGCCAGTTTTTGTAGTTCGCAGTTACCGTTTCTCAAACAAGTGAGACATAAAAAAGGATGTGTGGAAAGAATAAGTTCAAGCACATTTTTTCGGACTTCATAAAGTTCCCCATCGTGAGTCGTGATATCCATTCCATTTTCTACAAAAGTACAACACGCCCTGATTAATTTTCTATTGTTTTTTACTTTTACGACACAAATCCCACAAGAAGCAGTCGGTGGTAAATCGTCATGTTTGCAAAGAGTCGGCACTTTCACATGAGCAAGTCGCGAGGCATCGAGAATAGTCATTCCCGAATCCACTTTATAGTCCTTACCATTTATCTTTATATCCAACATTTTTCCTGTCAATCTAGCAGAGTCCATTTTATATTCTCCTTATCCGCGCTTAACCGCATTGAATTTGCAAACCGCCAAACACTCTCCACACTTGATACAAGGTCCTTGATCAATTAAATATGGTTTTTTCTTTTCGCCAGAGATACATTTTACCGGGCATCTCATAGCACATAATCCGCAACCAATACAGTTCTCAGGGATTATGGTATAAGTCACAAGGTCTTTACATTTACCTGTACGGCACTTTTTATCATTAATGTGTTCCATATATTCTTCGTTAAAATACTGCATTGCAGAAGTAACTGGATTGGGGGTGGTCTGTCCCAAAGCACAAAGAGACGCTTTTTGCATCGCCATACTTATGCGCTGAATTTTTTCAATGTCGTGTTTGTCTCCGTTGCCCTTTGTAATTTTAGTAATCAGGTCAAGCAACTGTTTTCCACCTATGCGACAAGGGGCACATTTTCCACAGGATTCATCCACCGAAAACTGCAGATAAAACTTATTAACATCTACCATACAATCATCTTCATCCATTACGATAAGCCCACCAGAACCCATAATAGAACCAATTGACTGGAGGGACTCATAATCCACAGGCATATCTAAAAATTTTTCAGGAATAACTCCCCCTGATGGCCCGCCTGTCTGCACAGCTTTAAACTTTTTATTGGCAAACATACCGCCGCTTATTTCATAAACTACTTCCCGAATGGTCGTGCCCATAGGCACTTCTACAAGTCCAGGGTTTTTTACTTTCCCAGTGACAGCAAATACTTTTGTGCCTTTTGACTTAGCAGTTCCGATAGAAGCAAACCACGCCGCACCTTTTTCAACGATAACTGGAATGTTAGCCCAGGTCTCTTCATTGTTTATAAAAGTAGGTTTTTTCCATAATCCAGACTGCG
>CAILUR010000063.1 GCA_903837445.1 uncultured bacterium
GGGGATAATAGCTATTTATGGCTTAAATGGCGCAGGGGCGACAAAAACCCCTATGTTGGTGAATATAATCGGCTTTTTTGTGGTGCAAATACCGCTCGCTTACGGTCTTACAAAGTTTACCCCATTGGCAGAAAAAGGTATTTTTGTTTCAATAGCGGTGACTATGTTTTTCCAAGGGATAGTGGGCTGGTGGTTATATAGCCGTGGAAAATGGAAAACTAAAAAGATATAAAGGGCAGAGGTTTGTAAAAATTAAAATTTAAGTTGCAAAAAAAAACGATATAAAGCATTATAATTAGAAACATAGAATTTTATTTTTAAAAGGAGCAAAAATGGAACTTTTACAAGCGGTAATACTCGGGGTGGTGCAGGGCTTGACTGAATTTATTCCAGTAAGTTCTTCGGCACACTTGGCAGTGTTGCCTTATATTATGAAAATTCAGAATGTATTTTTGAGTGGGCTCTCTTTTGATACGGCATTGCACGGAGGCACTTTACTGGCACTGCTTATTTATTACCATAAAGAAATAGCCAAACTTACCTTGGCGTTTCTGTCAGGCATCACTACTCCTGAACTGAGAAAAACAAATGATTTTAAACTGGCGCTATATCTCATAATCGGCACTGTGCCGGCTTTTTTGATAGGGTATTATTTCAAAGATTATATTGAAGCAAAACTTCGGGGACCAGTCAGCATAGCTGTTTTGTTAATGGGCTTTGGACTGATTCTGCTTTTGGCGGATAAGATAGGAAAGAAAAAAAAGGATATAGCAAAAATGTCTTTGGTGGATTCCATAATAATAGGGTGTGCGCAGGCACTGGCACTTATGCCTGGAGTGTCGCGGTCTGGAATTACTATGACGACCTCTTTGTTTTTGGGGTATGACCGTGAAGCCAGCGCCAATTATTCTTTTTTACTTTCTATACCAGCGGTGGCAGGGGCGTTTGCGGTAAAAGTGCCAAACATACTTAAAACAGGCAGTTCTGTGGACTTGCTTTTGACTGGGGTGGGCTTTATAGCAGCGGCAATTTCTGGGTATGCAGGAATAGTGATTCTTTTAAAAGTAGTAAAAAAATATTCTTTTTTACCTTTTGTGATATATCGGCTTATGATAGGCGCAGGACTTATTATATTAGTTGTCGGAATGGGCGCTAAATGAAAATTACCTTTCTCGGGACAGGCACTTCACACGGCGTTCCAGTCATTGGCTGTGCGTGTGCCACTTGTCGCTCCAAAAATAAAAAAAATAAAAGAAATCGGGCTTCCGTTTATATTTTTACGGAAGGCAGAGGAATTTTGATTGATATGACGGCAGAGTTTCGTCTAAGGTCTCTGGAATACGGAATAGAAAAAATAGATGCGGTCTTATTTACCCACGCCCACGCTGACCACACGGCAGGGGTGGATGATATTCGGCGCTATAATGAACTGCAAGGGAAACCCATTCCTTTTTATGGAACAAAGGACACGCTGGCTGAGCTAAAAAAAAGATTTGGATATATATTTTCAAAGACACAAGAGGGCGGGGGCAAGCCGAAAATTAAACTTAATAGGGTTATTCCAGAAAAACCCTTTGTCGCGGCAGGCCTTAAAATAATTCCCATACCAGTTCTGCACGGGACTCTGCCTATACTCGGTTACAGGATAAAAAACTTCGCGTATATCACAGATGTGTCGGCGATACCTAAAAAAACTTTTGAAGTGCTAAGAAAACTGGAAGTTCTGGTAATTGACGCGCTAAGACATAATCCACATCCTACACATTTTAGTCTGACTGAGGCTCTGGCGGCGGCAAAAAAAATAGGCGCAAAAAAAACATATTTCACGCATATTTCTCACGCATTTGAACACACCTCTATAAATGAAACACTAGACCACAATGTGAAACTCGCATTTGACGGACAAGTCATCAAAATTAAGTAAGATTTATTCAGTTAAACCCCATATATTAAAGGCAAAAATAGGTTTTTGTATTTTTGCTAAAACAGGTAAAATGTTTAGCAAAGGAGATAAAGGCATAACATAACTTGACAAATGTAATACTTGTGGTATAAAAGGGATAGGAAAAAATAACAGGAGATGGTGAATGCGTAAGATGCCTAAAGATAAATATGTAGATGAACTATGGAAAGCCTTTGGAAAGACAGGCTCGCTTAGTGCTTATATCCTGTTTTGCCACGCCAAGAAGAATGTTGAAAAAGCGAAGAAGAAAAAGTCAGCAAAGTAAGCTAACTGGACTTTCGAAGTACTGCCGCAGGGGAACTTGCCTGCGGCATTTTAATTTTAGCTTTGCAAAAAACAGGCAGATATATTATAATTCTTTCATATACAATACTTTTTCAAAGGACTGAATATGGAAACGAACGAAATAAAAGCACAGGTAAAAAAAGATTTTGAAAATGTAAAAAACAATGTGGAACTGGCGCAGGTCAGCGCAAAATACAATGGAAAAAACGGAGTCATTACCGGACTTTTTTCTGCTATGCGGGAACTGACTGACAAGGAACAAAAATCAAAAGCAGGCAAAGACCTCAATGAACTGAAAACTTTGGCAGAACAATTATATAATGAAAAAGAACTGCAACTGATAAACGAACAAAGAGCAAAAGACCTAAGCGGGATAGATGTGACTCTGCCCGCCTATATTATTGCGGAAGGGCATTTGCATCCTATCACAAAAACCATAGAAGAGATAAAAGCTGTGTTTATGCGTATGGGGTTTTCGGTGGAAGAAGGTCCAGAAATAGAAAAGGACTATTATAATTTCGGCGCTTTAAATTTCCCAAAAGAACATCCAGCACGAGATATGCACGATACTTTTCATATGGAAGATAATTATCTGCTCAGGACTCATACTTCACCTATACAGGTTCGCGTTATGGAAAAAAATAAGCCGCCGCTTAAGATTCTTGCGCCCGGCAGAGTATATCGCAGAGATGCTATGGATGCATCACATTCTACTGTCTTTCACCAAGTGGAGGGCTTTTTAGTGGATGAAGGCGTGAAGTTTTCAGACCTCAAAGGTACACTTGAAGTGTTCACTCGCGAAATGTTTGGAAAGGATTTAAAAGTGCGGTTTCGTCCGAGCTTTTTTCCGTTCACTGAACCTTCGGCAGAAGTGGATGTGCAGTGTGTGAATTGTAAAGGGAAGGGGTGTGCCACTTGCAAACAAACGGGTTGGCTGGAGATTCTTGGGTGCGGAATGATTCATCCAAATGTTTTAAAAGGGGTTAATTACGACTCTGAAAAATATACAGGGTTTGCTTTTGGAATGGGTGTGGAAAGAGTGGCTATGCTTAAATACGGCATAGATGATATGAGATTATTTTTTGAAAATGATGTGAGATTCTTAAAGCAGTTTTAACGGCTTTTTTGATATACCTTAAGGGGGTATGATGAAAATTCTCGTAAGTATTTTTGTTTTTATTTTTATGTCCGGAATTATTTTTTTCGCGCCGCAGATAAGAAAATTTTTTAAAAAAATAGGGCGGCTGTACGGAGACAAACTCGAGGCGCTTATGAAAGCGGGCACAGCGAGGATAAAAAAAGAAGAGTTCCTAAAAGGACAGATAGCCGTGGCAGGGGGCACTGTCTTTTTAACAATTGCCACAGGCGTATATTTCCTGCTCATACCGGGTTTTCTTTTAGTCCTTTTCCTTCCTAAAATATATATCACGCACCGTGAAAAAAAATACATAAAAGAGTTTTATTCGCAAATGCCTGAATTCATTGAGTCATTGGTCTCCAGTTTAAAGGCAGGGGCAGGAATGATAAAGGCCTTGCAAGTGGTGTCGGGGCGTTTGGGCGGAGCAGTGGAAACCGAAGTCGGTATGGTGCTAAAAAAAATAGAACTGGGCAGTAGTTTGCCAGAGGCCCTAAACGAACTGGCACAACGAATGAAAATCCGCGAGGCAGATATTATGGTGGCGGCGATTAACACTTCTATAGAAACGGGAAGTAATGTGACGGAAGTGTTGGATGGCATATTGTCCACCATAAGACGCAGGGAAGAAATAAACCGCGAGCTTTCAGCTCTGACAGCGCAGGGAATTTTGTCGGGCTTTATAGTGGGAGGACTGCCGTTTGTGTTGTTGGGCGCTATTTTTCTTATAGAACCAGATTTTGTGACGCCTTTATTTACCACTCCCTTGGGGGTGGGACTTTTGGTCACGGCGCTGGTTATGGAAGGCATAGGCGCTCTGTGGATAAAAAAAATAGTGAAAATAAAATAGGGGACTTATGGAAAAAATACTGATAGCTTTTTTAGCAGGGGGAGTGGTGGCGGGGCTTGCTGGAGCCGCGGGGATTATTTTATACAAGCAAAAGACAGCGCGGATATTGAGCGGAGAGTTTTATCTGCCTTTGGTCTTGAGGGGGAAAGAGTTTTTTAAATATGCTTTGGAGGCAGGTGCCGGAGTAAATGCAAAAATAGCTGTGGGAAAAAGATATGAAGAAATAAATAAAAATTTAAAAAAATTAAAACTTGAGGGACGAGGCGGGACAGGCAAGTTTTTATTTTATGAAGAACTGAGCGCCTTGATAGGACTGGGACTGGGGAGTTTTCTTTTGTCAAATATCTTTTGGGGCATAGTGGTAGGCGGGGTGGCATTTTTTATTCCTGCGTATATTTTGAAAACGAAAATAAGAGCGCGGGGCGAAAAGATATTAAATGAACTGCCGGATGCTATGGATATAGTGCTGGCAAATGTGGAAGGCGGAGTGTCGCTCAGTCAGGCGCTTTTTCGCTACTGCGCTAAACATAGGAATGTATTTTCTGATGAAATGCTGGTATCCTTAAAAGAGATTCAGTTTGGGAAAAGTTTTGAGCAAGCGTTGGAAGGGCTGGCTTTTCGGATGGAACTAAAAGAGATTTCAAATTTTACAAATGTGTTCATACAGGCGGAAAAAATGGGCGGAAACATAAAGAAAATTTTGAAAGGACAGGCGGAAGACCTCAGAAACAAGCGGTTTCAGGAGCTTAAACGAAAGGCGTATCAAGCGCCAGTAAAACTTTTGATACCCCTTATCATATTTATTTTTCCAGTAATTTTTATAGTTTTGTTTGGACCTATAGTGCTAAAACTTATGAGTGGGTTTTAAATGACACTTTTTATCAACGGAGTGGCAACAGCGGTGCTGGTGGATACGGCTGATTCTTTTGCCAAGAGAGTGAAAGGGCTGTTGGGAAAAAAGGAAATCCCTGTCACCTATGCTATGGGGTTTAAAAACTGTGGCGCGATACATACCTTTTTTATGCTGACTGCTATAGATGTGATTATGACTGGAAAAGATGGGCGCGTGTTAGCTTTGGCAGAGGCGCTTGGACCGTGGAAATATATGTGCAATGCCAAAGCGGTAAATACAATAGAGCTCGCACAGGGCGTTATCCATCAGTTGGGCATACAAAAAAACGACCTGATAGAAATAAAATAAGGCGAAAAAGTAAGAATAAAAAACCATATAGCAATAACTAAAAACCGAGCTTTTTTTAATATTCTCGTATCAAAAAAACAGTTGACAATAAGTATAATAAACAATATATTATTAAATCTGTATTTGTTTTGGATTGTTTAAGCCAAGACCAGAAACGCAAAACTATGTATAAATCAGGTGGGGCAGTAGCTCAGCTGGGAGAGCATCAGGCTGGCAGTCTGAGGGTCGTCGGTTCGATCCCGATCTGCTCCACCAAAAATATATCACTGCTGAATAAAAGAGTGATAAAGTCCAGCAAAACAAGCATAAAGTAGGGGCTTGTAAGACACACTGGGGAAAATCAGTAAACAATTACGCTAAGGAGTTTTATGTACTTCCAAGACCTTATATTTGCGCTTCAAAAGTTTTGGACAGAAAAAGGCTGTATCGTCGTGCAACCGTATGACCTTGAAAAAGGTGCCGCCACTTTTAATCCCCACACATTTTTCCGTTGCCTTGGACCTAAACCTTGGAACGCCGCTTTTATAGAACCCTGCAGAAGACCGAAAGACGGTCGCTATGGTGAAAATCCGAATCGCCTTCAGCACTATTATCAATATCAAGTAATAATGAAACCTGCTCCGGCTGACCTTCAAAAAATGTATCTGGACTCGTTGGAAGTCATAGGCATAAAAATAAAAGAACACGATATAAAATTCAATGAAGATGATTGGGAGTCCCCAACACTGGGCGCTTCTGGGCTGGGTTGGCAGGTCTGGTTAGATGGTTTGGAAATTACGCAATTTACTTTTTTTCAACAAATGGCAGGACTACCCCTCGCCCCGATTACGGGCGAATTGACTTATGGGTTGGAACGCATAGCAATGTATATACAAGGAGTGGACAGTATTTTTCAGGTCAAGTGGAATAAGGATATCACTTACGGAGATGTGTTTTTAGAAAATGAAAAACAATTTTCAAAATATAATTTTGAAGTGGCAAATGTGGAAATGCTTTTGGACAATGTAAATAAGTTTCATAAAGAAGCGCAGGCACTGGTAGAGAAAAAACTTCCTATTCCTGCCTATGATTATGTCTTGAAAATGTCGCACTCTTTTAATTTGCTGGATGCGCGCCGGGCTATTTCTATCGCTGAAAGACCGACCTATATAAAAAAAATAAGGGACACGGCAAAACTGTGTGCTGAGTGTTATATGGCAATGACCACAGAGGCGGGAAAATGAGTAATGTAATTTTTGAAATAGGCGCGGAGGAAATCCCAGCGGACTATCTGGCGGGCGCAGTTAAAAACATAAAAGAAAACCTCGAAAAACAACTTTTGGAAAATCGTGTAAACACCACTAAAATAAGCGTATTTTTTACAGTCAGGCGATTTATTATATATTTAGAAGGCGTGGAAGACAAGCAACCTGACTTGGCTTTTTTAAAAAAAGGCCCTGCTTATGATATGGCTTACACCAACGGCGCCCTCAATGAGTTAGGAAAAACTTTTGTAAATAAAAATAACATAAAAGAAAGCGACTTGCAGTTTAAGGAAGAAAAAGGAAAAAAATATCTTTACATAGAAGGCGTGGAAAAAGGGAGAGCAGTGGAAGAAGTGTTGAGGGAAATCTTTCCAGCGATAATCAGCGGAATAAAGTTTCCCAAGTCAATGACCTGGGATGACTCAGGCGTCACTTTTGCAAGACCAGTCAGGTGGTTGCTCGCTCTTATCAATTCAAAAGTGTTGGAGTTTGGGTTTGGCAAATTAAAAAGCGCGAATAAGACAAGACTGCATAAATTTCTCCACGACAATAAAGAAGTCGTGGTAAAAGATGCGCCAGAGTATTTTAAAATAATGACTGAAAATGAAATAGAAGTAGTGCCTGAGACCAGAAGGGCAAAGATAGAAACAGCGATAGAAAATATGCTCAAAGAAAAAAATATGACTATGATAAAAGATGAAGACCTTATGCGGCGCGTGGCAGACTCTGTGGAAACGGCGGCTGTTATGACCGGTGAGTTTGATAAAAAATATTTGTTCCTACCGGAAGCGGTCATAGTGACGGCTATGCGTGAGCATCAGAGATATTTTGCTGTAAAAAATGCGAAAGGCGAGTTTACAAATATATTTGTAAATGCGCGGGATGGCGGACACCTAAATACGGAAGCCATAGTGAAAGCCCACGCAAAAGTTTTGGCATCGCGTTTGAGTGATGCGGAATTTTTTTATAAGGAAGACCTGAAAAAACCTTTGGAAGATAATTTGACGGCACTAAAAGACAGCACTTTTGTCGCGGGGCTTGGCACAATGTATGATAAAACCCTCAGAATCAAAGGGGCAGCGGAGAAAGCCGAAAATATAATAAAATATAAAAATCACTCGGCAGTCAGTGAGGCGGCGTATCTGGCAAAAATGGATTTGGGCACGAATATGGTGGCAGAAAAAGAATTTATTTCCCTGCGCGGTTTTATGGGCGGGGTCTATTTGGAAAAACAAGGACATAGCGAGGCGGTCTGTAATGCCGTGAGTGAACATTACTTTCCAAACTTTGTCGGAGACAAATTGCCTGCCACTGAGACAGGGGTAGTGATAAGTCTTATAGATAAATTGGACAACATTGTGGGATTTTTTATAGCAGGGTTTAAACCTACTGGCAGTAAAGATCCATACGCAGTCAGACGGCAGGCGCTCACTGCCATATACATAGTGACAGAGAAAAAACTGGATTTGGATTTAAGTGCTTTGATAAAAATAATAGCAACTGAATATAAAACTCAGCAGGGAAAAACGCTGGAAGAAAAAGAGCTCACGGAGTTTTTTGCACAAAGAGAAATAAATTATTTTAAAGACAAGGCACTGGACTACGACATAATAAATGCGGTGGTGAAAGATGGCACTTTGGAAATCCTCAATCACTTTAACCGCACAAAGCTGCTTATGGAAAAACGCGCGAAGGGACCTGAGTTTAATACTTTTGTGTTTGCTATGAGTCGCGTCAGTAATATCCTCAAAGACCACAAAGGCGGGGCAGTGAACGAGAGCCTTTTTGAACAGGCGGAAGAAAAAGAATTGTGGAAGAAATTTTCACAAAACAAAAAAGGTTTTATAAAAGCGCTGGAAGAAAAAAATAATAAGGAATGTCTGAAAATAGCTGAGGACATTGAGGAAGATATCAATAAATATTTTGATAAAGTGCTGGTAAATTGTGATGTCCCTGCCGTGAAAGAAAACAGGTTGAACGCTTTGGCAGAAATAAAAAACATACTTTTTAAATTTGCTGATTACAGTGAGATAGTGATAGACAGAGCGTAAAGGCTGATAGAAATAAAAAAAATATATGGAGGTTTTTAAATGTCAAATACTTTAATGCTTACGGATGCCAGTTTTGAAGCGGAGGTTTTAAAATCCACGACACCGGTGCTGGTAGATTTTTGGGCGACTTGGTGCAATCCTTGTATGATGATAGCGCCTATGATAGACAGGATAGCGGTGGAATATGACGGCAAAATAAAAGTAGGAAAACTGGATGTGGACTCTAATTCAAACACAGCCTCCACTTATCAAGTCAGGTCTATTCCGACACTTATGATTTTCAAAGATGGAAAACTTGCAGAACAGATAGTAGGAGTGGTAACGGAAGATGCGCTGAAAAAAATAATAAATAAAACTTTGAGTATATAAAAGTTTTAGGCGAGAGCAAAGAATATTTTTGTTTTTGTAGAGGTGGGTTTCGCATAGGTATTACGGTGAGTTTTTGAAGAAA
>CAILUR010000064.1 GCA_903837445.1 uncultured bacterium
TCGATATGGGGAAAACGGTCACATTGACCACCTTAAATTATTGACAAAATAAAACTGAAATAGTCAGGCCGTTCTGGCGAAGGCACATCAATTTGCGTATCTTTTCCGCTCAATTTTTAAAAAGTGTTTACCTTTATCCCACATTCATTAATAGAAATAGTTCAGCCTTGTTGTAATGTCCAGAAAATAAAAATCCAAGCCACCTGTGAACTTATTCCTTAGATAAGTTATGCCGTACTTTGACACATAAGTATCAGAAACTTTGGAATCCAGATACTGATAGCCTAAATCCAATTTTGCTTCCTTTAAATCAACTGAAAGATCAACAGTTATTCCTGTAGTATTTATCTTTCCTATGTTTTTTATTTGCCAACCATTTCTTGTGTTGCCATCCATATCTGTCACTACAGCCGCCGCCCAATCTATGACATCCTCGCTCATTTTATAAAAAAAACTTTTATTAAACCGAATACTGCCAAACACATTTGTCATACCAAAACTATATTCAGCGCTTTTTTCTGGTCCTAAATCTACTTTCCCAGAGTTAAAGTTATCTTTGTAATAAAGTTCTGTAAAGTTCGGATACCTTTTAGAATAACTTATTCCCCCATATACTTTCAAAAGTTTATATGGTTCCCAACTCATATTTATTTCAGGCAATACATCATATTTTTTTGCCAGGTCATAGCTTTCCACGCTTAAGTTTATGCCTGAATACATAGTTTCAATACTTGTAATCGCTGCATTAATTATCATAAGATTTCTATCACGATAATGGTTGCCCATAGTAGAACTTTGCATTTCTTCCCTTTGATAATTATATTTTATTCTTACGGGATTTGTCTCAAAAATCATAAACTGGTATCTGCCTGTCGCGCCTGTCTCACCTGTAGTGGTCCTGTTATTTTTTTTTGGGACTCGGTTATCCAAAGTAAACCTGTCATAGTGATTTTTAGCGTAAGCACTCAACCCAAAATCCTGTTTATCAAATGCACTGCCTTCCAAGGTTTTTGTGATTATATATTCTTTGGAAGGATATCCTTTTCCCGGCGTGTAAAAATCATAAGCCCCATAATCTTTTTCATCATATCCAGTTTTTATCTGATAGTCCCCAGCGTAATTAAACTTTAACACCGCCGTATTTTTATCATAGCCCGTGTCTTCATGAAACCCCTGTGAGAAACTTTTTTCAAAAGTCCCTGCCACAGTCAAATCCTCAAGCTTTTTTGCCATAGTCAGAGTAGAAAAGAAAGTCCCAAAACTACCATATGAGACTGCGGTCTTAAGCGTATCGCTGTCATATTTTTTTGTTTTTATATTTACAAGACCGGAAAAGCCCCCATCCCCGTAAGCGCAGGAACCATTACTGATAACACCTATTTCTTCTATATCTGACATAGCGAGCGGAATATCAAGGCTATAATGTCCCGTCTGCAGGTCATTTACCCTTACTCCATCTATTATTATAGAAACCTGTTCCAGAGTACCAGCATTTGCCGACAGGTCAGTCTGTATCAGTGAAAACCCTCGGCTTATAGCATTAAAGCCAGGCAGGCGGTTTAACACTTCCGCCACGCTTTTGGCTTTTTCAATTTTCAAATCCTCTGCTGTTATTATATAGTCATAGACCTCGGCTTTGAGTTTATTTGCCCTTACTACTATTTCATCCAAAGCCAGAGCATTGAAAGCCCACAAACACATACCCGCGATAATAATATGTTTTTTCATTTTTTCTCCGTTTTTTTAAAGTTTTCCTGCTTCTTTTGCAAAGGCAATCCAAAAAGGATCAATTCTGGGATGTACCAATTTTGTTTCCACATTATTTTCCACCAGCATTATGCCCTTTGCTTTTGGCACTACTTCCCCGACTATAGATGAATCAATTCCATTTACTTTTAATTTTTTTACTATTGCCTCCGCCTTATGAGGTCTGGCGGTTATCAGTAAAGTCCCTTCACTTATGGAAGTATAAGGGTCCATATTAAAATATTCGCATATTATTTTTGTCTCTGGCAAAATGATAACCTTTTCTTTTATTATTCTCATACCCACCCCTGATGCGGTCGCCACTTCAAAAAGCCCTCCCCATACCCCACACTCAGTCGCATCGTGCATAGAGGTCACGCCTTTATCCCTGACGCCGACTGAGGCTGCGATAAGTGCATCCTCCACCACTGACATTTTATAAAATATCTTTCCAGCGCGTTTGGCAAAATCCGCCCCGAACAGTTTTTTTATTTTAGGTGCAAAAGTCGCAGCAAAAAGACCTGTGGCTTCTATGGCGGCGCCTTTGGTCACTATTATCTTATCTCCCACGCGCGCATCTTTAGGCGTTACATATTTATTTTTATCGCCTATTGCCATAACTGTAGCCCCGCCTACCATAGGATAATTGCACCCCTCATATTTAGCGGTATGTCCACTTATTATGGAAATTCCCATTCTGTCACATTCCTGCGTCATTACTTTCCACATTTTATTCAAATCCTCTTTTTTTAAAGCCAGAGGTAAATTTAAATCCACAGTCATATATGTAGGCTTCAAACCAGAAGTCACCACATCCGACACCAGTATATGTAAAGCAAACCACGCTGCTTTTTCAAAACCATACTCGGGGACTATAAATATAGGGTCTGTGGTAGTTGCCATAACTTTGCCGCCACCGATATCCACTATGGCAATATCCACGCCATGTTGCGGTCCTACCAGCACATTTTTATTTTTTTTACCAAGTCTAGGATAAATCATTTCGTCAAAAATCTCAGGTGAGATTTTTCCAATTTCAGGTAAGTCAGCCATTTTTAAAACCTCCAGTTAAGTTCAAAGTTCCAGGATACAAGATACAAGATACAAGATACAAGATACAAGATACAAGATACAAGATACAAGATACAAGATACAAGATACAAGTTCCAAGTTCCAGGTTCCAGGATACAGGTTCCAGGTTCCAAGATACAGGATACAGGATACAAGTTCCAGGTTCCAGGATACAAGATACAGGATACAGGATACAAGTTCCAGGTTCCAGGATACAGGATACAGGATACAAGTTCCAAGTTCCAGGATTCAGGTTCCAGGATTAAACAATATCCTTACAAA
>CAILUR010000065.1 GCA_903837445.1 uncultured bacterium
ATGGAAGAAGTTATGGCGACAGAAAAATTAAAACCTGTTTCGTGTGCCCCAGTGCCTGCCATTAAAAAAGTACCTATGTTTTTTTCCGTACCTGGCACGCCTATCAACCCTATAAATATAGAAAGTCCAGCGAGAAGCATAAGTGGAATAGTCATAGTCAGCGGTGATTCGTGTGCGTGTTCCGCTTCATTATTTTTATGTTTTCCAAGAAAAGTGACAAAGTAAAGGCGGGACATATAAAACGCAGTCATAAAAGCAGTTATCAAAGCCGTATAATATAGAAGCATATTTCCACTCTTTAAAGTTTCCGTTAAAATTTCATCTTTGCTCCAAAAACCAGCGAGAGGAAAAATTCCCGCTATAGCCAGTGTTGCTATGAAAAAAGTTATTGAAGTCAGCGGCATTTTTTTATGTAGGCCACCCATTTTCCAAATATCGTTTGTGCCTACTGCGTGAATTACCGACCCTGCGCCTAAAAACAAAAGTGCTTTGAAAGCCGCGTGTGTAGTCAAGTGGAACATCCCTGCAGTATAGCCCCCCACGCCGAGTGCGAGCATCATATAGCCCAGCTGACTGAGAGTAGAATATGCCAATACCCTTTTTATATCATCCTGTACTAAAGCGATAGAGGCAGCGAAGATTGCGGTAAAAGCGCCCAGATAAGCAATGGTAAGCATAGCGTGCGGGCTTGAAGAAAATATTGGAAATAATCTCGCCACCATAAACACGCCTGCCGCTACCATAGTCGCGGCGTGTATAAGGGCTGACACTGGTGTGGGGCCTTCCATAGCATCTGGCAACCAGACATGCAATGGGAATTGTCCGCTTTTTCCAGCCGCGCCAGCAAATAATAAAAGCGCAATCACAGTGAGCATACCAGGAGTTATCGCGCCTGACTTTACCACCGCTTCCACTTCCACAAAATTAAAAGTTTTTGTAATAAAAGTTAAAATTATTATACCTATAAGAAAACCAAAATCTCCAAAACGAGTGACGATAAAAGCTTTCTTTCCCGCATCCGCCGCCTCAGGTTTATCAAACCAAAACCCGATAAGCAGATAAGAACAAAGTCCCACGAGTTCCCAAGAGATATAAAGTTGTATGAAGTTATTTGACACCACCAGTAGAAGCATAGAAAAAGAAAAAAGTGAAATAAAAGAGAAAAACCGCGAGAACCCTTTATCGCCTTTCATATATCCTATGGAATATATCTGCACCAGCAAACTAATTGTTGTCACTACCATAAGCATAATCACAGTGAGCTGATTTATCAGCACTCCGAGATACATTTTCATATTGCCAAGAAAAAGCCAAGGGATATCAGCTTCCACATGCCCTGGATTTTTTAGCTGAGCCAAAAGCAGATATATAGACATTCCAAAAGCGCAAGCCATAGCCAGTATGGAAATCAAAGCACTCGGAAGTTCATACTTTTTTGTGAAAAATGTAATAATTAAAAATGCCAGTAAGGGCAATAAAGGTATCAAAAATCCGATCAAAGTCATCAAGCCTGCCTCCTGCGGAAACGAGTTCCCGTTTTAAGTGTGTCTAAAATTTCATTATGTCCATTTCATCTGCATTTACTTTTTTTCTGGAATTATATATCGCCAGAATTATCGCCAATCCAATAACGCTTTCTGCCGCCGCTACCGCTATAATAAAAACTGCAAAAACCTGTCCGTAAATTTCTGTCTGCGGTAGATATCTTGACACCGCTACCATATTTATATTAACCGCGTTAAATATCAGTTCAATTGAGATCAAAATACCTATAGCATTTTTGCGAGTAATCACTCCGTAAATACCTATAGAGAAAAGCAAGGCGCTTAATATGGTGTAATGGGTTATGGTAATCATTTTTTATCCTCCGGGTCTTTGCTTACTATGGTTATTGCGGCTATAAGTGCCGCCAGTAAAAGCACAGAGACCACTTCAAAAGCGAGGACAAAATTTGAGAGTAATTGTTTGCCAAGTACTCTGGTAAAATCCACAGCCAGAGTCTCTTTTGCCAATATTTGTCCGCCTGTGGTCTTTACTAAAGCAAGAATAATCAAAGTCGCTGTCAAAGCCGAGACAATAAGTGCTGGCAGGACATTTCCCCGTACAAAAACTGGCTTTTCACCAGTAATTTCTTTGGTTAAGTTTACTACAAATATAGTAAGTACTACCACGGCACCGATATATATAAGCACCTGTACCGCCGCCAGAAAGTAGGCGTTCAAAAGTATAAATATAGCCGCTACGCCAAAAAGCGTGGAAGCCAGATACAGTGCACAGTGAAATATATTTTTAGCAGTCACAGTAAAAATAGCGCTGATAAGAATAAAACTTGCGAAACTGTAGAAAAGTAAAGATTCAACCATTTCTATAACCACCTTTCTTTAAAGAGTTATTTCTGTTTTGTTATTCCTTTTTATTAACAAATTCAACTTATTTTATCCATACGTTTTCTTGCCAAATCCTTTCAAAGCTACCCTTCAATTGCCTTACTTTGGAACCCGTTCATATCCTTATCAAGCCCCTTTTATGCCTCTTCTTGGGGCTTGTAGAGGCCTTATTTGCCTTGCTATTAGACCTGTTCTTCATCCTTAAACTTACTTATCCACCACTTACCTTTTCTGCCTTTCAGCTTGTATTTCTCTGCCACCAAGTCCTTTATCAGGGATTTGCGGTCATAAACTGCCAACTCGTATTCCTCGGACATAACTATCGCCGAAAACGGACAGACCTCAACGCAAAGATTACAGAACATACAGGTTCCCATATTATAGGTAAAGCTGGCGGCCTTGGGTTTCGGCTTGCCTGTCTCGTCCGTAAGTCTTTCTACGGCTATGGAGTAATTTGGGCAGGCCTTGACGCATATATTACAGGCCGTGCATCGGTTATCGCCTTTCTCTTCGTCCACAGGCATAACCAAACGCCCTCTGAACCGAGTGGTCATTTGCGCCTTTTGCTCAGGGTACTGCAAGGTTATCGGTTTTTGAAACATATACTTGAAAGTAATTGCCATCCCTTCAAGCAAAGTTATCGCACCTGTTATAATATCTTTTATGTATTTTAGCATATATGTCCTTTAATGAAATTTAATTACAAAAGCTGTTACTACCAAGTTCAACAAAGCAATCGGAATCAAAACTTTCCACGCGAACTCCATTAAATGGTCCACTCTTATTCTCGGGAAAGTCCAGCGTATCCACATTAGTAAGAAAACTACAAAATATGATTTTATCATAAACCACATAAACGGCGGAAGCACCGGTCCTGTCCAACCACCCAAGAATAATACCGCTCCCAGTGCGCCGGCTATGAAAAGATTTGTATATTCTGCGAGAAAAAAGAAAGCAAATTTCATACCGCTGTATTCAGTTATAAAACCAGAGACGAGTTCGGACTCAGCTTCAGGTAAATCAAAAGGCCCACGATTGATTTCCGCGTTTGAAGCTATAAGGAAAATTATAAAGGCCACCGGTTGCATCCACACATAGCCGACTGTAGGTTGTGCCGCAATGATATCGCCTAACTTCATAGACCCTGACAGCAGAACTATAGTAAGCATCACCAACACATTTGGTATTTCATAACTCACTATCTGTGCGGCTGACCGCATACCACCTATCAGAGAATATTTATTATTTGAGCCCCAACCTGCACACAGCAATCCCAAAACAGTAAGCCCTGTGACAGCGAGAATATAGATAACTCCAATATTTAAATCCGCAGCTATAAGTCCTTTTCCAAAAGGCATTACTAAAAATACCATAAAAGTAGATGTCATAACCAGCAAGGGGCCTAAAAAGAAAGCCAGTTTGTCCACTGCTTTGGGGGTGATATCTTCTTTTATCAAAAGTTTTATAGTATCTGCTACTGTCTGAAAAATTCCAAAAATTCCCACTCTGTTTGGACCGCGTCTCAATTGCATACGAGCAGATATTTTTCTTTCAAACCATATTATAAAAAGTGCGTTTATCGCAATAAAAGCCGCAGCACAAGCCGCTGCTATAAGTAAAAATATAATATCAAGAGTTAATGGTGGCAAATTGAAGCCCGCCCAAATTTTATGTCCACCATCATATATCAGCCCAAAAGCTTTGCCGCTGTCATACAACAGGTCCTTTAAGAATTGCATAAATGCAGTCATTGTCTCACCTGTCTATTTCCGGAATGACAAGATCTAAGCTTCCCATTATCGCCACCACATCGGCAATTTTAAATCCCACCGTCATATCTTTTAAAGCGGAAAGATTTGAAAAAGAAGGCACTCGCATTTTAACTCTATATGGTTTTTCAGTGCCATCGCTGATAATATAAAAACCCACTTCGCCTCTCGGGCCTTCTACTGCGGTATATACTTCCCCTGCTGGGGGTTTTATAATTTTCGGAATTTTTGCCATAATGTCGCCCTGAGGAAACCCTTGCATAGCCTGTTGCAGAATACTCAAGGACTGTCTCATTTCATTCATTCTTACTTCACAGCGGTCCCAGGTGTCGCCATTTTTACCAGTAGGAATTTCAAAAACAAATTTTGAATACGCCGAATAAGGAGTATCCCGACGCACATCCATTTTTATATCTGACCCGCGAAGCGATGGCCCGCTCACTCCATAAGAAAGCGCCAGCGCTTTGGTTATCACACCAACTCCGACAGTTCTACTTTTAAAAATTACATTATTAATCAAAAGTGTTTCGTATTCGTCAAGATTATCCGCAAAATGACTGATGAATTTTTCAAGTTTTTCAAAAAAAGTTTTTGGGACATCATATTTAAAACCACCTAACCTAAAAGCATTATGCGTCAATCGATTTCCTGTAATGAGTTCAAACATAGCAATTATTTCTTCTCGCTCACGGAAAATATACAATAACGGAGTAAAGGCCCCCACATCCATTCCATAAGCAGAAAGCCACAACAAGTGGCTCATTATGCGGTTAAGTTCAGCAAGTATCACTCGCAGATATTCAGCGCGCTCTGGCACCACTACTCCCAAAAGTTTTTCCACTCCAATGACATATGCAAAATTATTATTTACCGCAGAAAGATAATCAGTTCTGTCAGTGAAAGGAATTATCTGATCGTATTTTCTATTTTCAAACATTTTTTCCATACCGCGATGTATATAACCCATGACAGGCACTACATCTTTTATAACTTCCCCATCCAATTTTAAAATGATACGCAGGACACCGTGCGTGCTGGGATGCTGTGGTCCCATATTCAGCAAATATTCTTCAGTGTTTAACTTTTCAAGCGAGGCGGGTAATTTTTCAGCCATTATTTAACTTCCGGAAGTGGAGTCATATTAGGATGTCTAAAATCTTTTTTCAAAGGTTGCCCTTTAAAGTTTTCAGGCAGTAGAAGAATTCTTGGGTCAGGATGATTTAAAAAAACTATCCCAAACATTTCTGCAGCTTCCCTTTCGTGCCATTCCGCTGTCCTGTATATATCACTCACTGTTTCAATTTCAGGTTTTGTCCTGTCCAGCTTTACTCGTATCACGATTGAAGCTTTTGTAGTAAAGGAAAATAACTGATATACCACTTCAATAATATTTTCAGTAGGTCTGTCCACGCCTGTCATAAAGTTCATAAAATCAAAGTTCAATTCATCTCTCAAAAAAACAAGTAGTGGGCGGAGTTTATTTTGTTCCGTTTCCATATTTAAAATACCAAAAGCTTCAGTCGAAGCCACGCCTGGAAACTTTGTTTTTATTTTTTCGAGAATTTCAACAGGGGTCATTTGCTATTTTCTCCTGCACGGAGTTTTAATTTTTGCGTCATTATTTTTTCTTGGAGTTTTATAAGTCCATCCAGCAAGGCCTCAGGTCTGGGCGGACACCCTACCACATATACATCCACAGGTAAAACAGTGTCCACGCCACGCACTATAGTGTAAGAATCATATACATATGGCCCGCCCGAAATAGCGCAAGAGCCCATAGCAATCACATATTTTGGTTCAGGCATTTGTTCGTAAAGAGTTTTAATGGCAGGTACCATTTTTTCAGTGACAGTTCCTGCCACTATCATAAGGTCTGATCTGCGTGGTGAAGCAGAAGGTACTTCAAAGCCAAACCGCGCCCAATCGTAAGTCGCAGCGCCGGTCGCAAGCATTTCCATAGCACAACAAGCCAGGCCGAAAGTCATAGTCCACATAGAGTTGCTACGCGCCGAGTTTATCGCCCATTCAGCGGAAGTCATAAGCACTTGTCCGCCTGGAATTTTATATACTATATTATTTTCACTTACTCCGTTCATTAGTCCCATTTCAAGGCCCCTTTTTTCCAAGCATATGCAAGTGCGAGCACGAGAATTAAAATAAACAACACCGCTTCAAACAGAGGCATAAGTCCGGGAATCTCTTTGAACACCACAGCCCAAGGAAAAAGAAACACCGCTTCCACTGCAAAAACTACATACATTAAAGCGTACACATAGAAACGGATATTATAACGGATATTAGCATCAGAAATAGGTTCCACACCACATTCATATGTAGAATTTTTCGTGGCATTAGGTTTATGAGGCATAAGCAACCAATTAGCCGCCACTCCCCCCACTACAAATATGAGAGCAAACACTAAAAAAGCCAACAACATTCCATATTCCAAAATAAAACCTCCATAAAAAATTCTTTCTACACACCTATCTCTTAATAAATTCTATCCACCACATACTCAGCGAGACATAAAAGCAGAGCTTTTTTCTGTTCACTTTTTACTGTTATTTTTTCTAAAGCTTTTTTCGCCACTTCCGCATACCCACGCGCTGCCCTGTCAGCATCTTCCGCGCCTCTATTTTCAATTATAAACTTTATTATTTTGGAAGTATATTTGCCCTTTGCATTGCCAGCAAACATTCCTCTAATAATTTTAGCTTCATTTTCATTTGTATTTTTCAAAGCCAGCAGGAGCGGCATAGTCATTTTACCTTCCTGAATATCATTGCCTATAGGTTTTCCGAGAGTAGCTTCATTGCCAGTGACATCCAAGAGATCATCTTTGATCTGAAAGGCTATCCCTATATTTTTACCAAACTCCGAAACATAACGCAACTGTTTTTTAGAGATTCCCCCCACGATAGCCCCCGACACTGCCGAGGCCTCTATCAAAGAAGCGGTTTTTTTATCTATTATTTCAATATATTTTGCCATAGAAAGTGCAGAATTATTTTTGTTATATACTTCCTCTATTTCCCCTTCACAAATATCCCGCACCGTATCTGCAAAAATACGAAAAATCGCCATATCTCCCCGTTCAAGCAATATCTTAGTCACATAAGAAAGCAACAAATCCCCTGCAAGCACAGACAAATGCCCACCAAGTTTTTTATTAAGCGCTGGTTTCCCGCGGCGCATATCAGCATTGTCAATAATATCATCGTGAATCAAAGAAGCACTATGAAGCATTTCCATAGCCGCCGCCACATTCAAAGAATAAGTGTTTATCCGAGTCCCATTCAGCTCAGAAAAAAGCAAAACCAACAAAGCCCGCACCCGCTTGCCAGAAGACAAGTGAATATCTTTCATAAGCCGTTTTACACTCTTACTACCAGTGTTTTTTATTAGAGCAATACGCTCATTTACAGCCACAATTCTCTGTTTTATTGCTTTTTCTTCAAGCATATCTTATTATCACCATGTTTGTAGGATTATATTAACGATATTTTATTGTAATGGCATAGGTGGTTTTTGTCAAGTGATTAGGAAAGGGATTTCCGCAGAACTTTTGAAACCAAAAAATATACTCTAAGTTTAAGCGCGAATTTGTCCATCTTTTTTGTCCACACTACTCCAGGCATCCATCATATATTTATTTATATACCCGTATGGCAAATAGCCATAGCCTTTTTCTCCCCACGCTTTTGACCAAGAGTTCTTAAACTTTATTAGTTTTGTCTTCTCGTTATATCCCACAAGACATATTGCGTGTCCACCGAGCACTTTTTCTCCGCGTTTAGGCATAGGCACTATGCCTATCTTTGTCTCCATCATTCCAGAAAAAACCTGTATCCCGATAACACAAGGTCCTTTTGTGGCAAGGGTAAGTTTTAGTTCATAAAGATTGAGTATTCTGGCATAAGAAAGTTCCTTGTTTTTTGCTGCATCCCCCAGTGCGCCTGCCTTTGCTTTATTACTCTGATGCGGTATATAAGGCCAGTATTGTTCCTGACATACCCCTATATTTTTTAGCGTCTTCATCGCAATACGAATCTGAGTTCCCTCAGAGTCAGGCGCTCCATCTATCTTTTTACATTCATTATATAAAAACCGAGGTGAAAGTATCCTCAGTTTTTTCCAATCAACTCGTTCCTGATATTCCTTCATTCCCACCACCACCGAAAACCCAACACAAGTCCCCTCATCCCCCTGATCCCGCACCGGCGACATTTTGGAAGTGTAATCGATTTTAGAAGGAAGTTTCACCAAAGGCAAATAACTCCGCATAAGCAAATCCCGCGAATCGCGTTTATCTTTTTTATACCCAAGGCGTTTTTTAAAAGCAGTTAAAGTAAAGTTCATATTCCCCCTTCTTTTATAACTTTTGTTTATTTTTTCAACATCACCGAGATTTTTTCAGGAGCTTTTCCTTTTATTTCCTCTACAAAGCCACCATACACCTTTAACTGTTCCACGCAAAGTTCCTTCTGTGCGGATTCATCACCAAAAATAGTTTTGTACTCTATCACAGCGTGCTTACCATCTTTTACAGCCAAACCGTCCATAACCCCTTTAATTATTCGGCCATCTTTTTTCATTCCCCAGACTGGCACTTCTGGACGCATTTCCCAACCTTCTAAAGACTTTAACTTAGTTTGAAGTTCTTCTTTGCTTGCTTTTGATGAGAGTATCCCTGCTGCCATATTTTCTTTTTCATATTC
>CAILUR010000066.1 GCA_903837445.1 uncultured bacterium
CTCCATTTTAGCCGAAACCGTTCCATATATGCTCCCATATACTTTAGTTTTTATTATTTTATACTCAAAAAGGCAGATAATCAAGGTTCAATATAAATAAAAAAATATGAAGTTTAATCCTAAGGAGAGAACGAAATAGAAACTTTTAAAATATATTATATTAGGTTTATTTGCCCACTATAGTCATATACAATTCTAAACTTTTTAAATCAGTATCGCGCCAGCTTACTCCATATCAATTTTGACTTGTCTTTCCCCGATACAGCTTGCAAACTAAATATATATAAACCCGCTGCGACTCTTTTTCCCGGAGCATTTGTTTGCCCGTTTGTGCCGTCCCATACAAGGTAATTCCTACCTATGACAGTAGCGTTGCTGTCCTGTGTGAGCGTCTTTATTTTTTCCCCGCTTATGTCATATATTTTTAAGGTTATGTCCGACTGCCTTTTTAGGTCATACACTATCGTGCTCGGCCCTGCTCCCGGATTTGGAAATACCGTGATAAGCACAATTTCGAATCCTGGCGTTGAGGTCGGTGTTATTGTCACGGTCGGAGTTTGCGTTTGAGTCACTGTGGTGGTAGCAGTCTCTGTTATGGATGGTGTGTCTGTCACGGACGGCGTGGCTGTCGCTGTATTTGTCTCGGTTCCGGTAGGAGTCACAGTCATAGTCATAGTTGAAGTGGGAGTAAAAAAAACGCAAGAATTATTGCTTAAAAGCGTGTAATAGTTTTGAATGACCTGCGATGCAAAGGTAGTCGGGTCTGTGTTATCCGTGCAAACCGAATCCGCGAAACAATTCGATTCAAAAGATACTGTAAGAATTCCTGGGTTGGCACCGACCACAGCTGGTTTCATATTTGCCCCTGTCCAGGCCAAGCCTATTGCGCTGTTTATCAAACCACTTGTCCCGTCGCTCAAAGTCAACGAATACAGCGGTTGCGCACTTCCAATGTTTGCCATTGGTATCCCGCCGGGATAATTTGTATTAAGGTGTCCACCAGCTGTGAGGTCATTATAGTTTGTATTGAAATTATTCGGCGTGGCGCTAAAAACATTTATAGTCGGATTTGAAGGCGCTGCCCCTACATAAGGGCATGTCGGATATCCTCCGCTAATCGGAGTATTTGCCACGCTGTTAATAAAATTTATGACATAAATATCTCTGCAAGGATAATCCCTATGGTCTGCCTGAATATAAACTCCGCCTCCTGTTTTAAGTCGGTTTTGCAGAAGCACTGTGTCGCTTGTGGCTGAGCCTGTGCTTATCTGTTGCTCCTGAGTCCCACACGCGCAAGTATATGAAGAAAAGTTTTGGCAATGATCCGAAAATCTCAGGTCATACACCTGACACCAATAGGATAAGTTTGTGTCTGCTTCTGAGGGAAATTTTGCCTGAAGTGCGGTATAAAAACCAGTGGCTGTACCGACATCAAGAGTTTGAATTGTTGGCGCTGGAATAATTGCCTGCAAAGCAGTATTAAACGCCTTTAACTCTTCACCACCGTATGTAGTAGAACTGGAATAAAGAATCAGGACATTCTGACCTGCAGGAGGCGCGGCCTTAGCCGGAACAGCACTAAATAATATGATACCAATAGCCGCTATGGCCGCAATCACTATCGACTTTTTTTTCATTTTAGCCTCCACTAATCCTTTAAATATTTTTACAACTCCACCCTACTTATATTCCACTCCGCGCAATCTCAAAGTGACGCGCCTGTTAAGTTTTCTGCCTTCAGGTGTATCATTGGTTGCCACGGGCTGCGTTTCTCCCAGACCTACAGCCTGAAAAATATTTTTATCAAGTCCGAAGACTTCCGAGAAAAATACTATGACTGCCTCAGCCCTTGCCTTTGACAATGTAATGTTGTCTGGAAAATCCTTGCTGTATTTAATCTGCTCATTGTCCGTATGACCTTCCACTATTACCACTATTTTTGCATATTTTTTTATCAGTTCCACTATTGGTTTAATATCGTTATAGACACTTATTTTAACATCAGCTTTTCCCGGATCAAATAAAGTATCCGAAGAAAGATTTATAACAATTTCTTTAAAAAGTACGCGCACAGCCTCGGGCTTCGTAGCTCCCCAGTTGCCTACTGTATCTGCCGCATAATAAGTATAAGTATAAATCGCGTTTGTCTTTACCGGCTCTCCAAAATCTGATGTGCCGTCCCATATGACTGGATTAGGGCTACCGGAACCTGCTAATGTCCTGAATACTTTTCCATCCGGACTTTTAATAATGAGTTTCCACTGCGCTATTCCGTGCAAATCATACACAGTCGGACTAAAAGTAACTGGCGCTTTGAGCAAATCATTATCGTTTGGTTGAACCACTCTCGGATACGCAAGCAGAGAAATATTCGGTGGCGTATTATCCACAGTCACTACTGCTTCTTCGGAATCGCTTTTGATTCCTTTGCCGTAATCCACGCTGAGCACAGCTTTATAATCCCCATCTTCCACTGCCATAAGCCCCAAGCTGTCTTTGCCGTCCCAATATGCCTTGCCTAAAGCAATATCTTTAACAGGTATTATTTTTTCAATTTTTCCAAAAGAATTTTTAATTGTAATAAATGCTTTTTTTACAAGATTTTCCCGTCTGGCGGAAAAATTAAAATATGCATAATCAAGATATCTGTCGGCATTAGGAGAAAACACTGCCGGATAAACTTTTAATTTCACTTCAGGACTTCCAAATCTAAATGAGGCCGTAATCCTGTTTGTATACCCCAGACTGTCCTGATAAGGTACAAAGGCGTAATCTACATTTAAAAGACCATAAGCAAACCCAGCGCCTGCCGTATACCCAGGAAGCGTGCCTCCTTTATAACCAGCGCGAAGAGTGAGTGTGTCAAACAGTGTCCACCCAGCACCAGCGTAATAATTTATTGCATTGTCATTATAATATTCAGCATCCACTTCTGCCTGAAAAATACCGTTGTTGTATCCAAGACCGCCTTTAAAATCAAGCGCCTGTGATGAAGAATTTCCAAAAAAAGTAGTTTGTGTTCCTATATTTTTCACCACAAGCCCGGCTGAAAGTCCATTGAGTGCCTTTATGTCATATATGCAACCAATATCAAAAAGAAAAGAAGCGGCTGAACCGAGGGGATCATTTTGATCTATTACATTATCAATAATTTTTATATTGGCTCCCATAGAAAGGCTATCAGTAAAAGTATTGGCATATGTCAGTTGGATATTTATACCCCACGGAGAAAAGCTATAGAGTTTTTGCCAACCATGTGGATCTAAGGGGTTTGCAATTGTCTTATCCATTTGGGATACATTTAACCAGTTTAATGAGACGCCAAAAGTTCCAATGGACATTGGCATAACCATATTTAATTGCTCGTATCTAATTTGTTGAAACCATTCTATGTGCGTAAAAGAAATTTCATTTATCAGGCACTTTGAAATTCCTGCGGGATTATAAGAAAGCGAGTTTATATCATCTGCGGTGGCGACATACGCCTCGCCCATAGCTGCGGGTTTAGCGGGAACAAGAATCTTGATAAAATTGTTTGCCGTAGTACCTATCTGTGATGCGTCCGCATATAAAATTCCAGAAAAACTCAAGATAACAATAATAACCGCGGCAATTTTTCCAGACATATGTTTTCTGGCGTCGCTTTGTTTTTTTATCTTTTTAATCATCTAGTGCTTTCTCCTAATGTCTAATATTTAGGGTATCAAAATTTTTTTAATATTCTTCTACTTCACTAGTACAATTAATTTTATCATTTTTATTTCATACTGTCCATTTCCTTTTTTTGCCGTTACTACAGCAATGTAAATTCCGCTTGCGGCTCTGCCGTTTACGCTTTTCCCATTCCATAAGACAAATCCATTGCTGCTTTTTCCGTACACGGTTTTTATTAGTTCGCCTGTCAAACCATATATGCGCACTTCCACATCCCCTACAGCTCCGCTACCAGACCATTTTATAATACAAGATTTCCCTGCAGCATATTTGTAAGGATTTGGCATTATTATTATTTCACCCAGCACGCTTTCTATATTTTCATCATTTATAAAAGTAACTGTCTTTGACACTATTTTTTCATTTTTCCCTTCCTGCTTGTAATACACCTGTATCTCATATACTCCGTTAGTCACTATATTACCGGCGTAATTTTTCCCGTCCCATATAATTGAATTTGTCGCATCTGCGCCATACTGTATAGTAATAGGCTTGTTTTTTCCGAGTACTATAGTTTTTTCAATACTCAGCGCCAAAATATTATCTTTTACGACAGGAGAATATTCTGTTTTCTGCCAGACTATTTCCCCGGCAGAATTAAATACTTTTACAGTCACATATTCATCACTATTAAGAATAGTCAGGTCTTTTGTCATAGTGCTCGTGTGACCATATGCGTCCTGCTCGGATATCTGAATATAATAACTTCCGCTTTTTATTTGCTGTTCGCCTGTATTTCCGCCCTCCCATTTAAATACCGTGTCAGTACCGTAAAGCGGCGTCTCTACTCCAGGCAGACTTATGAACAAGTTGTTGCCAACAGAATTATTAAATACATCCGTTGCCTGCCCTCCAGGCGTATTTGAAAACATATCCACTATATTCACAAGCGCTGATGCCGGCTGTGAGAAAAGTTCTTTTACTTTTTCACCGGCTTCATTGTACAAAGTAATTTTTAAAACATATGGATATGGTGGTGGTGTGGGGGTTATTGTATATGTCGCGGTGATTGTCATAGTTACTGTTATCGTAGATGTGACACTTGCTGTCGCCGTATCTGTGGGTGTAGGACCTGTAGTATTTGTGCGCGTTATAGTGGCTGTTGGCGTTGATGTCTTTGTTGATGTTGGCGAGTACGCTGGCGTATTGGTATTGGTCGGAGTTATTGTTCGAGTCTGTGTATTGGTCGGAGTTGTAGTAAATGTATTTGTTTTCGTGGCCGTCGGTGTTGCCGCTGTCGGCGTATTTGTTTTTGTGGCCGTCGGCGTAATTGTGGCCGAAACGATTGCACATCCATTTATCGCATTGGTCACTACATTAGATAAGATCCCGTTTGAGCCGCACGCCTGAATAAAATCCGTTTCAAGCGCTCTGTTTGAAATAATGCCTGTGCCGCATGAGGCTACTTTTACCTGAAACGTGAGCGTACCTGATACGCCCGGCAATAAATTTCCCACTGTCCATGATATGGTATTTGCAGTCTGAGTTACCATGGCAATCAAAGGAATGCTGCTAATTGACCCCGGGACAAATGTGGTATTGGCGGGTATGGTGTCTGTTATGACAACCCCTGTCGCATTTTCAGCCCCGGTGTTTTTATATGTCAGTGTATAGGTTATCGTATCCCCCATATTTACAGCTCCGGCAGGACTGTTTGTTTTTGTAAGCGTCATGCTGTCCGTCACAGCCGTAGAAGTAAAAGTAAGACAACTCACATATCCAAGGCCGTAGTGTGCCCCGCCACTACAATCGTAAGATGCAACTTTGAGGTACACCTGGTCTCCGGGATTGCCACAGAAGTTAATATTATATTGCTGCCATGGCAAATATCCCCACCTGTTTGGGGATGTGGGGATGCAAAAGGTTCCATCCCCGGCAGCGGGAACCTGGGCATTTGTCAGCTGGACGATTTGGCTCAGGTTTTCCTGCCAGCCGTATTGAATACTGTTAACAGTCGCCCCGTTTACAACGACATCGGCTTCCATATAAGCGTCCGCATACGGTTCGATTTGACCCAAATCGTAATGGTCACTGCTAAAGACCCCTGCCAGCCAGTAAGACATGCTGAAATTTCCTGCTGCAGGTATTGTAAAAGTCGGTGATTTAACCGAAGCCCAGTTTCCGTTATTACTGTCCCCCATCGATGAAAAAAGTTGTATAGACCCCGTGCCGCCGCATGGAGGAATAATTGGAAGCTGGCCGTCTGTATTTGAGGCAAATCCCGGATGCGCCGAATAAGAGGATGAATCAACGATGCCAGTGCCGGAATAGCCGCAGGTATCGTCAATAAGCGGATCGTTATCTGTTGTATCAGTCCATCCGGGTGCCGTAAGACAAGGTGGGAGCGTAATACTAAGTTTAATATCCGGAGCATTGGTTTCAACACCGAATATGTCGGTTCCCCATTCGGTATTTATTCCCTGTTCTTTCAGGCAGACAAACAGGGTCACAGGCTTGTTCAGCCCTAATGTAAAAGGCAGCCGCACCGGCCACGTAAAATTGGCGTATTGAACATTAATATTTGCCCAGCCCCAGTCAGGCCCGCCTTTTGGATATATAGCAATAAACGGAGATGTATGCAGCCCCCACTGATCATAAGCAATCAGGTCTGCCGCACTATCAGCAACTCCGTTGTTGTTACGATCTATCATAATTACTGCCGTTGCAAAAGCTACTCCGGGCAGAGTAACTGAAAATTTAACAGATATGAGCTGGCCGGCAGAATAACAGGTTATAGGAGCTCCAGTGCTGTCGGTAATTTTTGTGATCTGCCCTGTTGCCGCGGCATTGGCTTTTGCTGGAAATCCCAAAAAAATAGTTATGATTGCAACGACTAGCAACACAGCTCTGAATGTGCCGCCATAGCAATACAAAAAATCCAAAATACATTTTGGTTTTGTACTCTCTTGGTCGTATGCCACTTGTCTTCTAAGCATCCCAACATTCATAAAAATCCTCCAAATGCCTTTCACTGACCACTTTCACTACATTTATTTCTATTTCAGATAACTATTTACAGAAATATTTTATAAGTATTTCACTTAGTTTTTTAAAATACAAGCAGCCAGGAGTGAGAAAGAGTGAATGGGTTTTGGGGGGATATGAAATTTTGGTGAGACCCCTGGCTGCTCTTTGTATATATTTGTGCTTTAATTTTCTGCACTAAATATGAATTTACTTTTAAAGAACATTTGAAATGTTTTTGTACTTTATTTCAAAATAATATACAAAATAAACAAATGTTTAAAATAACAAAATAGAACTACCCATCTATATAATTTGTTCCTAAAAAAAGATAAAAGTTACAAGAAAAATGAGTTTTTTTTGATTTAAAAACGAGTGTATTTATAAGTTATGTCAGGTGAGTTTAACTGCTATTTTACTATCAGTGTTTTTTCAACCGATGTGTATTTTGAAGTTTGAATCGCAATAAAGAATATGCCTGTCCCTGCTATTTTTCCAGCACTGTCACGGCCATCCCAATACACAGTCTGCGTGCCGTCCCCTGTATTTTTGGAGTCAAAAAGTTGTATAACTTTTCTTCCCGTTTCATCATTTATACTTACTTTAGCCCACGAGCCCGAAAAAGTGTTAAATTGAATTTTAGTTTTATCGCCCTTATTGGGATTGATAACATTTTTATATATCTTAACATTACCGATCGCTATCGGTCCATCTGGAGTTACCAAGTCGCAATTATTTAAATATCTTGCCACAAATGCTTTATTTATGCTTCCGTCAAAAGCCTGCCCTCCGCATACAATTTTTCCAGCACTGTCAACGCTAATAGAACTTATGAAGTCGTGCCCACTGCCACCGGCTATGCTTGCCTGTTTCATTATACCAGTGCCATTGAAAGTAGTGTCAAGAGTACCATTACTGTTATATCTCCATAATGCCACACTCTCCACGCCCGCACTTTCTCTAATATCTCCAGCGACAAGCAGTTTGCCATCACTTTGCAGCAGCATATCGTATGCTGTGTCCATTCCACTTCCCGCCGCAGAATTAACATAAGTGGCAAAACCATTTACGCCAAAAGTTGTATCCGGTGTGCCATTGGAATTCAAGCGCCATAAAGCTATTTCTCCTGCGGCTGCTGTCTGAGAATACCCGCAGATATAAATCTTCATATCAGGGCCAATCAATATTTTTTTCGCTTGATCATTTCCGTTGTATACTGAGTTGTTGTAAATATAATATCCAGTTAAATTAAAAGTAGTATCCAGAGTTCCCGCAGGCGTAAGTCTCCATAAAGCCATATCTCTATTTGAAGTGCTCTGACTATAACCACAGACCACTATCCTGCCTGAGGAATCTATAGCAAGTGAGGTCGCTTCATCCGGTCCTATTCCTCCGGCAATTCCGTTGCTGACAAAATACCCTGTTGCGTTAAATGTGTTATCTATCGTTCCATTGCTATTCAGGCGCCAGATTATCATATTCATAGAGTTGCTTATTCCCGAAAGCAATATCTTACCATTAGAATCAATGGCTATGTCCGTAGCGTGGTCAATTACCCCCGGCAAACTGCGTTGTGTCATAATTCCACCAGAACCAAAAGTCGTATCAAGCGTGCCGTCCGTCTTGTATTTCCAAACCGTCGTAAACTTGTACCCAACATCCGCACTTTCCCCCGCGATGAGTATCTTTCCTTCCGCATCTATTACAACCGCGTTACCATACTCATCCGCGCTGGTTCCAGTGGCAGCATCGTTAGTTGCTATACCTGTTGAATTAAAAGTAGTATCAAGAGTGCCGTTCGTATTATATCTCCAAACCGCCATATCATAGTTGGAATTTAATATTTTTCCGACAGCAACAATTTTTCCGGAGCCATCAAGTGTTGTGCTATTCCCCCCACTTGTCGCACCAGCGCTTATTGCCACGCCATTTGAGTTGAAAGTATTATCAGGCAAAATACATTGTGCCGCAGGCAAGGAGCTTGCCAGCACAAACAAAAATACCAAGTATGTTGCTTTAGAAACTATTTTTTTCATATTACACATCCTTTTTTATCTATATATATTTGTTCCCTTTAGTAGAAAAAAGTTTCATTTTATGTTAAAACTTCCACGCCAGACTCAACCTATGGGTTAGACCAAGCGCATCATATGGAACAATGGCATAAGACACCTCTATTGTTTCCCAAACAAAACCCACACCGCCAGTTATATTATTATTGCCATTTTCAAAAATACAGCCCAGTCTTGGATAGAGTGTATTATTTATCGCAAACTCAAGCCCGGCTCCCATTGAAATCTGCCCTGTTTCTAACAACAACTTATTTACATCAATTTGCAAAGTGGTCTTTACATTATTATTGAGAGGAAATTTAAACCCAATACCGGCTTTTAAATTTGCTGGCAGATTATCTACAGTTTCAATATAGGCGCTCTGCGTTCCCAAATTTTGCAAAACGAGACCAATATACGCATCAGGCGAGGTGGCAATTTTAATCTTAATTCCAGCATCCACGCAAATACCATTCTTTGAATAGGCACTAAGTCTGCTGGTAAAAACTTTAAGGTTTCCGCCTGCAGAAATACTGTTTAAAATATTCTGGCTGTAAGACGCAATTCCCTCAATTTCATAATAATCAATATTTCCGACTATATCCCCTAACTCATTATATTCCTTAAAACTTGTCGTATAATGACAAAACAATGAAAACGCAGTTGCTTTTCCATGATCCAGCGGAAGCAAAAAACTTACATAATCGTAATTGGTATCCGCAAAAGAAATAAAATGCGAGAAAAAAACTTCAGTATTTTTTATGGAGAATAAACCGGCGGGATTAAAAATTACAGAGTTATTACTATCAGCCAATGCGGCATAGGCATTGCCCATAGCAGCAGTCTTCGCATCCGGATTCACAATCAAAAAAGCCGGACTGACTGCCGCAAATACGGTTCCCATAAATACGCAAACCGCAAACATAATTAAAAAATATCTTCGCATCTACCACCAAATTAACAATTTTTTTCATAAAATTTTTCATCATTTTATGACCACTACTTTTATTTTTTCTTCAACAAGGTCCGTTTTTATATATACTATATACGCCCCTGCTCCTACCACAGCTCCAGCCTCATCTTTGCCATCCCATACAGTTTCATGCATTCCGACTGGCATAGGGCCTCTGACTAAACTTTTTAACAATCTGCCTCTTTCATCAAAGACCTGCACTATCACATCTAACGCCAAGGATGTTTTATATTTTATTACTACTTTTTCCCTTTGTAAAGGTCTAATAACATTTTTCATTATTGTAAGATTTGGACCACTTTCTTTTTCACTTTTATTTGGAGCCATATTCAGTGAACTCGCCACTTTCACTGCCGCTACAGAGGAGAACTGCCCTTGTGCTACGGCATCCGCCGAGTGAACTTTGGAAAAAACTATTTCCGCAGTCGGCACGGTTTGAACTTTTTCATTAGATTTTTTTGGTTCTTCAACCTTTTTTTCAGCTAAAACAAGTTTTTCGGTTTTGTCTGAGTTTTCCTTTTTTTTTGCCATTTCCACAATTACAGGCACTTTTGGTATATTTTTTTTTTCAAGCGCCTTGCCCACTGCACTTTTCTCAACCACTGCCACCTTTGTCTGTTCAAGGTTTTGAACTCGCCCTGGTAAAATCATAAAGACCACAGTCGCAAATGCCGCAACGCCTGCGAATACAGTACCATAAGCAAACGGTCTTTTTTTCAACAGTTCAAATACTCCGGGTTGCCTATCTTTTATCCGCTTCCATATTTTCAAATTAAAATCTTTTGGAAGCTGTACTTGCTTTTCCTTGATTTCAAGTTTTGCCAGTTCAATAGCTTCAGCAGCTCTGTATTCTTCCAGACATTTATCGCATTCTTTTATATGTGCAAAAAAATCCTGCCCGAGACTAAGTAGCCGCGAAGGATCTTCCTGTATTATTTTCATCACATTTTTACAATCCATCTTTAAAGCTCCTTTTTAAATCATTCCTTAATCTTTCCTTTACCCTAAATATCTTGATTTTAACCGCACTGACAGATATCTTCAGTAACCCAGCTATCTCTTCGTGCGATAATTCCTCCATTTCTCTTAGTACCAATATCTTTTTTTCCTCTTCCGAATAGCTTTCCATAATACTATAGATATGTTCAATTGCACGCTTTGTCTCATAAGCCTTATCCTGAAGCGGCTTTTTATCCACAACGACTTGTATTTCTTCCACGGCTTCAGTGTCCGTATCTTTTGCTTCTTTAATATAGAAATGTTCCTTCTTATTTATTTTCATTCTTCTGTAGCACAAATTCATAGTCACTCTATAAAGCCAAGTAGAAAACTTTGACCCAAACCTAAAACTCTTTATTCCTTTATATAGATTTAAAAAAACTTCCTGTGCTACTTCAAGTGCGTCTTCTTCATTATGCATATATTTATGGCACAAATTCGCCACAAACTGCCTGTAAAATACTATGATTTCATCAAAAGCGGCCTTATCCCCCTTTTGCGCTTTTTTTATTACTTCATCCGTTGTTTCTTTCAAGCTATACTCCTTTGTTCCTTTTCACTTAAAAAAGTTACATACAATTACATATCCTACCATATCCTAAAATAAAGATTAGTAATGAGCTCGGTCTTTTGCAAATACAAAGCCAAAAATTAATTACTCCTGAAAGGCATCTTTCAAATAATCTATCTCTACTACTTTTCCGTGTGCGGTATAAACTCCAGCCACATCAAATCTAACAAAACAATTTTTAATCTCTTTCATCATAATATAATGCATTTATAGCATCC